>NZ_QAJD01000042.1:0-12581 GCF_003061465.1 Aeromonas sp. HMWF017 | reverse complement strand
TATTACAGGAAGGGGGACTCTGAGTTGAATGATTTTATTTATATATTCGTGAGAGTTTATTATATCATTTTTATCTAGCACAGAAGTCAGATAGTTAGGGTCAAATGCTAATAAAAATGATGTGCTTGGGAAATCTGCGGCAGCTTTGACTAACCGAAGAACTTGAAATGTTTCAACTGGTGTTAACCGATCAATATCATCGATTATAACAATAATAGGTCTATTTATTTTTGAAATTGCTTTGATGACACTATTTTTTTTGCCAATTAAATCAAGCTTTTTAAGTTCTGCAATCTTTTTTGTCGCATTACCAAACCTTGAAAAAACATTCTCAATTATTGATGCCCAAGGTTCAGCTCCTGGTACCAGTTTGGCAACGCTGAATAGGCTAGAATATGTAATCAGTTCTTTGGCTGCGTTTAATGCATCCTCTGATGCATCTCTAATATTTAACTGGGCAGAAAATTGTAATAAAAAATCCTGAATTAAAGACTCTGGTTTTCCTGCTAGCCATGGATTGTATTCCACGATTATTGGGAAGCTATCTTTCTCATTTAGGGCACCTTTAACAAGGTTTATTACGGATGTTTTCCCAGACCCCCACTCACCTTCTAGAGAAACAGTCAGGCTGCTTTCTCCGTGATTTAATAATAATATGCTTGCAAGATTGTTAGCAAAATCAGCCCTATTTAACACGTCTGGATCATTGTAACCACCATGAATAGGCTGATCGTTATGATATTTTCCCATTTTTTGCCTGTATTAGATTATTGTGACTAGTAATTGATGTTATAAAATAAGAAGTCAGGGACATTCATCATTTCTAGTGAAAGCGTAAGTCAATAAAAATCTATGCGCCCGTGGATTACAGCTTCCAATATGCTCCCTTGACCCGCGCTGGCAGCAACCCATCGCAGTTCAACAGGTTCTGAGTAGCCATGGTAAGCCAAACGAAACTGCCGAGGCGAGCCTTAAAGTGACTTAACTATCAGAAATTAATCGTTTTTTGAGCTTGATCAGCAAATGGAGCCGGAAGGCGGCTTTATAGCCATATCCCGCTTTGGCAAGCAGGAAAGGGGAGTGGATTGGGGCGACCTGCTGGCCGCCCCTGGTGATTGCCATATCCGGCGCGCGAAGGGTTAGCCGTTATAGCCGTAGCAGCGCTTGAGCTCCTCGAAGTCGTAGTAGTGGCTGCCGCTTTGGTAGGGTTGGCAGCCCGTCTTAAAGGCGATCTCCTTTTCGTTGTAGAGCATCTTGACCAGCACCTGCCGCTGCACGTTCTGGTAGATATCCCACTGAATATTGGCGGTATAGGGGGAGACCCAGCCGCCGCGCCACTCGTTGTTCTGCTGGCTGAACAGCTGATCCGGGCTGGCCCCCTGACGGCTCCCTTCCAGCTTCATCAGGGCGGCGAGGGGGATAATGGCTTCGGCGTGGGCAAAGCGCAGGGTGGCCCGTCGGCTCTGCTCGCCTTCCACTACCTGACGCTGCACCTCGCCAAACAGGCCGTCGAGCAGCGGCTGGGCAATGGCGTAGGGGGCACTCTGGTTGGCAAAGCTCGGCCCCTTCTCGTAGAAATCTTCCGCATCGGAGAGGTAGGAGAACCAGGCTGACTCCTGTGGGGTAAGGAACTGCTCCAGCGCCCAAGGCTCGCTGCCCTGTGCCTGCGCTTCGCGGATCATGCCGGGGCCGATGATAAAGAGGTTGTAGAGCATCAGGGCCGCATCCACCTCGTCGCGCACATAGGTCATGCCGCCATCCTCCGGGTTGACGGCGACAAACTCGACGCCGCCCGCCAGATAGTCGACAAACCCCTTGCTGTAGATACGCTCCAGCATGCTGCGGGCCATCTCTTTGGTCTTGCTCAGGTTTTTAAGCTGATCCAGCGCCCTGGCCAGCTCGGGGGCCGGGGCGATTGCGGCATCTTCGTCACCGATAAAGTGCTGGTAGCTCTCATAGGCGGGCAGGTAGCGGGCGTAATCCCCCTCGGGCGTGGTCTTGTGGAAGTAGAGCTCGAACTTGTTGACCAGTTTTTTGTCGATCTTCGAGGGGTCATCCTGTGTGAGGTAGCACTGCGCCGAGTCGCTGACATAGTTCACGTTGCGCTTGAGGCTCTCCATAAAGTAGAAGGCGCTTTCGTTGGCCCTGTCTTTGCCCGAGGTGACCACCTTGATGCAGTGGGGCTCGCTGCTGTTGAGCAGGTTCGGCAGCCGCGCCGCCAGCCGGGTGGCGAGGTTGGCGTGCTCCTCCTTGCCCAGCGCCGAGAGCAGGCCATAGCCCAGTTTCTGGTTGGCGGCCGTCACCAGATCGACCTTGCCTCCCAGCCCCTGCCCGAGAGTGGTGAGCGCCCCCTGACGCTGCGCCTCTTCCCAGACCAGCTTGGTCAGCACGTCATATTTCGGGCTGGAGAGGGAGCGCGAGCCGTGGCGCGCCACCATCTCGGTAAAGACCGGGCTGAACCCCTGGGGCGCTGGCTCGTAGCTCTCCGCCTGCTGTTGCGGGCTATAGACCGCTTTGGTGCTGTATTGATAGGCGGTTTTGCCCTGGCTGTCGGCAGATGATTCGTTCTCTGACTGGCAGCCGCCAAGCAAGACCAGCGAGACGGCCAAAGCCACATAAGAAGAGCGCGGGAAAGTCATGATGTTCCTTATCTATCCATATGAAAAATAAGTGAAAAACTCTATGACTTGAAAATGACCGCGGGATGTCAGCCAGATGACAGGCTGATGACTTCTGATAAAGCAGTAAGCAAGGGGAGGGGCAGGAGATGGCTATAGGGAAGGCAATAGAGGCTCAACCAACCACTGCGCCTGTCACGGCTGAGTGGTCAGTGAGCGCGTTTGGGATGGGGGCTTATTGTCTTACCTCCTGCCCCGTCATCTTGATCCAAAGGGGGGGCAATTAAAGGTTGCCAATTAAGGGATGCTCAATACCACGCCAATAAGGCATCGAACATGCGGGTATGGGTCACTTGCAGGTTTGCCGCCTTGGTAGAAATGGCTGCGCTATAGAGCTGGACGCCGGGTTCGTTATGACTCTGCACCAGATAGTTTTTGTGGCGACAGGCCCCGTAGAGGGAGAGGCTTTTTCTCGCGCAGTGGCCGAGAAACAGCACCCCAGCAAGGCCGATTATCAGGCTGGAGATATCGATCAGATTGATGGCGGGCAGGGCAAATTGTGCCTCGGCCTGCTGCGCGAATTCATAGAGTGACATGGCAAACATGGCGCCGCAGAACAGCAGTTTGAGGCGGGCGAGGCTGGTGAGTTTGCTCTGCATCACTTCCGGCGAGACAAAATAGAGATTCTCCAGATGCCGTCTCTGCTCCTTGATAAGGATCCCGCGCACATTGACATCAACCTCGACCTGGGTCGATTCGCGATAGACCAGCCCCTGTTTTTCCCACTCGTCTGCCAGCATGGCAACCAGCACCGGATAGACGGCAATGGCCAGGCCGCAATAGATCGGCAGCGCCTTGTATCCGCTGGATATCAGCCCAACTGACAATATTGCGAATATATAGGGCGACAAGGCTTTGAGTGCAATTGATGATTTCATCGTTATACATCCATAAATAACGCGTTTTATAAGTGCCGATAGCGCACAGGCAATAGTGGCCGCGCCAATAAGCAGCGGCCAAACAGGGCGTTGGTCAGCGGTAATCCATTCCGGCAAATAGCCTGAAATAGTCCCTTTGCTCGGCAACAGGGACAAGAGCGCCATAGTAAGCCAAACGAGGCCGATCTGACAGTGACCCGGATGACATAAATCTGTGTGCCGCCGTCGAAATGAAATCATATTTTGTCGCTACTCCGGTTCCTCTATGCAAAAAGCCCCGAGAGCAGAGTGCTTTCGGGGAAGAGGAAAAACATCGACAAGGAATTACAAAGGCATTGGGGTCACACCTGAACCGGATCAGGCATCGACATAGAGCACCTGACCGCTAATAAAGCCATCGACGGAGCGCTCAAACGCCTTGCCGACCAGGGCGCCCGGCACCGGCTGGAAGCCCGGCATCATCTCGCCATATACGTCCCACGCCTCTTCCAGTACGGTCGGGTTGACCACATTGATGCGGATGCCGCGGGGCAGCTCGTGGGCCACGCACTGGACAAAGGTATCGATGGCGCCGCTGGTGGTGGCATCGGCAATGGCCAGCGGGATCGGCTTGATATTGAGGATGCCGGAGATCAGGGTGAAGGAGCCCCCCTGATTGATGTAGTTAAGGCCGATATTGACCAGATTGATCTGCCCCATCAGCTTGCTCTGGATGGTGGTTTGCCACTGCTCGTCGCTCATCTCGCCAAAGGGGGCGTATTCGCAATAGCCGGCGGTATTGACCACCGCATCGAAGGTGCCGACCTGCTGGTAGAGCCGCTCGATAGACTCTCTGCTGGTGATATCCACCTGAAAATCACACCCCTCGCCGGAGCGGCTGGCGGTAATGACTTTGTGCTTGCCCAAACCACTGAGGGCGGCTTGCCCCATTTTCCCCTGAGCACCAATCAGAATGACTGTTTTCATCGTTAACCTCGCTTTGCTGGAAGAGCTGCAAGGTTAGAGAGCCACTGATACAATGTAAATCATGGGTGATTTGTATGTGATACAACTTAAATTGGTGAGATGAGGGTGGAGAAGATCGATATCAGGCAGATGCGGGTGCTGGTGCTGCTGGTCAGATACAAGAGTGTGTCGCGGGTGGCCGAGCTGCTGGAAATCTCGCAGCAGGGGGTGAGCAGCCATCTGAAAAAGCTGCGCGACGCCTTTCCCGCCGAGCTGTTTATCCGCCAGAGCGCCGGATTGCAGCCGACCGACTACGCCTGCGAGCTGGCCGCCAAGTTTGAGCAGATCCTGGCCGACATCGACGGGGTCTTTGTGGCTGCCCCCTTCGTTCCGGCCAGCAGCCAGCGCACCTTCAGGGTGATGGCCAACGAGTATGCCCAGCTCGCCATTATCCCAAGGTTGGCGAGCGCTCTGCGGCGTCAGGCGCCCTCCATCCGGCTCAATGTGGTGGACTTTCAGGCCGAGCTGCATCTGGACGCGCTGGCCAGCGGCGAGACGGATCTGGTGATTGGCTTTGATGCCTACATCGACCCGGGGTTGCTGCGCGCCACCCTGCGCCGGGATCACTACTGCTGCGTGCTGCGCCAGGACTCCCGATATCTTCGGGATAATGCCCAGCCGCAGGATATGGCGGCCATCCCCTTTGTGCAGTTCGCCAACAGCGTCGGCAATTTTGAAGGGCAGATGAGCCCGCAGCAGGTCGCTCGCTCGGCGGTGGCGACGCTCCCCTGTTACACCTCGTTGCAAGCCTTTATGTCGGTCAATGACGTGGCGGCCTGCATTCCATCGGCCATTGCCGCCCTCGGGGATTTTCGCACCGTGGCGCTGGCCGGGGTGCCGCAGCAGTTCGAGGTGGTGGTCGGCAGACACAGAAAAAGTCAGGGCAATCTGGCTATCGAGTGGCTGGCCGAGGTGATCAAGTCGGTCAGCGATCTTGCCATGCCGAGATAACATCGCCGTTTGCACAGAGCTGCACATGCCAGCCAGTGCGCTAACGGCAGGCTGGATCTGCGGGGGAAATCCTGCGATGGTGCGGGCAGTTTTCCGCTTGTCCCGTTATCGAGTGAAAAGGAGTTGAGATGCGCATTGCCATGATTGGTCTGGGGGATATCGCCCAAAAAGCCTATCTGCCGCTGCTGACGAGCGATGAGCGGGTCACCCCGCTGCTCTGCACCCGCAATCCGGCGGTGCTGGAGAAGCTCGCCCGCCAGTATCGGGTCGCCGAGTGCTTTACCGATGTGGCCGCCCTGCTGGCCAGCCGCCCCGATGCCGTGATGATCCACGCCGCCACCGCCGTCCACAGCCAGATTGCCGAGCAGTGCCTGCGCGCCGGGATCCCCACCTTTGTCGACAAGCCGCTGTGTGACAATCTTGCCGAGGCCGAGGAGCTTGCCAATCTCGCCATGGCGCAGGATTGTGCGCTGTTTGTCGGTTTCAACCGCCGCTATCTGCCCGCCATGGATGCCGCCCGTGCCCAGCCGCTCACAGAGCTCAACTGGCAAAAACACCGCTTCGACCTGCCGGGGCGGGCGCGGGATTTTCTGTTCGACGATTTTATCCATGTGCTCGACAGTCTCTGTTTTTATGGCGGCGCGCCACAGGGGGATTTTCAGGCGGTGCTGCGGCCAAGTGCCCAGGACCAGCGCCTGCTGGCCGGGGTGAGCGTTAGCTGGCAGAGCGGGGATCGCGCTATCAGCGGCAGCATGAACCGCAGCGCCGGGATCACCGAGGAGCGCATCGACGCCTACGGCGACAACCTCTCCCTGCACCTTGAGAACTGTACTCGCGGCATCATCGCCCGCGACAAGCAGGCGCAGACGCTGGCCCCCAACGACTGGCAGCCTGTGTTGGCCCAGCGCGGCTTTGCCGCCATGCTGGAACACTGGTATCAGCAGATTGAATCGGGCAAGGCCGATAGCGAGCTGATCGCCTCCTACCTGCACGGTCACCGGCTGGCAGAGCAGTTGGTGGCACTGGCTGACAAGCGGAGTTAAGGCTGGCTGGAAGTCTGAGAGATATGAAGACGAGGTGCGCGAAGATCGTGCACCAAAAACAACGGGGGCCGCAGTTGCGGCCCCCGTTGTTATGGGATGAGATGCATGGGATCAGATGCACTTCACCGGTTTGGGCAGGCCGCCAATCTTGGTCGCCTGCTTGGCGGGCCCTTCCGGGAACAGCTTGTAGAGGTAGCGGCTGTTGCCCTTCTCGGGGCCGTACTGCTTCTCCATCGCCTTGACCAGCGCGCGGATGGCGGGGGAGGTGTTGAACTCCAGATAGAAGGCACGCACAAAACGCACCACTTCCCAGTGCGGCTCCTCCAGCTCGATCCCCTCCTGCGCAGCCAGCACCAGCGCCAGCTCCTCGCTCCAGTCGTTGCTGTTGAGCAGGTAGCCCTTGGCATCGGTCTTTATGAGTTGGCCGTTGAATTCCAGCTGATGTTGTTCGGACGCAGACATGGGGCTCCTCGCTAATGGGGCTATCAGGATTGGGCGGGCATGGTAGCGCCTTGATCCCCGGTGAGCAACCGGCTCTCGTTGGCCAGATGCAGCAACTGATCCGCCAGCTCGCTGATGAGGTTGAGCTGCTGGGTCAGCATCAACTGCTCCTCGCTGCACTCCTGGTCGCCATCCGGGGTGATCAGCAGGTTCTTGTTGCCGATGGAGCTGGAGGGGTTACCCGCCAGATGGCCAGCGGCCTGCTCCAGGGTGTGGCAGATATGGTGGCGCAGCTCCTCCAGCCCGTTTACTGCCTCCAGCTTGTCGCGATGGGCTCCCAGCGCCGAGATATAGGAGAGCAGGGCGTGGTTGCGCCAGGTGAGGGTAAAGCAGAGATCGAGGAAACGGCGGCGCTTTTGCGGCTCCACCAGCATGCTCTGCCAGGCGGTGGCCAGCTCGCTATCCGCCAGATGGGCGCTCTTGCGCGCTACCCGATAGTCGATGGACTCATCCCGCTGCTGGGTGAGGCTCGCCAGCACCGCCGAGAGGTAGCGGGCGTTGGCCGACAGCGAATTGGCGATCAGGGTCGGCAGCCGCTTGTATTGCCAGTCCGGCCAGAGCCAGGCCACCAGCCCGTAGGAGATCAGGCAGCCGAGCAGGGTATCGAGCAAGCGCGGCCCCAGAATAGCAAAGCCGATGCCATCGAGCAGGTTGAACGCCATCAGCACATAGAGGGTGATAAAGCAGACCGCGGCGCTGTAGTTGTTGCGCACCTGGGTGAAGAACAGGAAGGCGGCCAGCCCCATCACTACCAGCTGGACGTGCAGCTCGGGGAACAGCCAGAGCACCGGAATACCCACCAGTATCCCGACAAAGGTGCCGAGCATCCGCTGCACCAGTCGGCGGCGGGTGGCGCTGTAGCTGGGTTGGCAGACAAACAGCACTGTGAGCAATATCCAGTAACCCTTTTCCAGATCAAAGGCTTGCAGTATGCCGTAGCCAATCACCAGCCCGAGCGACAAGCGCAATGCATGGCGAAACACCATGGAGTGCAGGGTGAGGTGCTGCTTGAGCTGGGTCAGCAGCGGCAAGCGGGGCGGGCGCGCCAGTGCGGGCAGGTTTTGCGGCGCCTGATCGGGGTTTTGCAGCCCCTCGGCGCTGCCCAGCAGTTGGTTGATGTTGGCCAGATTGCGGCGCAGGAACTTCATCGGCGTCAGCAGGGTTTTCGGGTAGTGCTGCTTGAGGTGGGTGAACTCCAGCTGATCGCCAAGGGCCTGCAACGTCCAGTGGATGCGCTTGTTATGGGCGTAGGGCTTGTGTACCAGAATGGCGTAACCGAGCCGCTGACACGCCTCGGAGAGTTGCAGGAACACCTCCTGAAATCCTTCCAGTACGATGCCCTGCTTGAGCTCCGCTTCCAGCCGGCTGTAGGGGTAGTGGCTGGAGGTGGCTCGCTCGTGAATCTCCAGCGCCAGCAGATAGAGGCGCAGCAGGCTGGCCAGCTCGGGGCTGGCCGGATGGCGGCGGCTCAGGCGGGCGTTGAGGGTCGATTTGGTGAGGGTCAGCGCACTCACCAGATTGATGTTGAGCTGGGCCAGATTGTGGCGAATGGCCTGAGCGCCGTGCTCGTCCGCCGGGAAGAAGCGGGACTTTTCCAGCAGGTAGCGGCCAAGGGCGAAGTAGCTCTGGGCCAGCTGCTCGTGCAGGGTCTTGTAGGGCAGCAGCCAGAGCCAGATGAAAGAGACCAGCCCGTACCAGAGGGCGCCGGCGCCGAGTGCCAGCGGCTGGTAGAAGAGATCCGGCGCCTTGGCGGCACCCAGCATGGTGTAAATGGCGATGAGCAGCGAGCCGAAGCTGATGGTGGCGTAGCGGGCACCGAGCGCCCCCACCATCACAAAGATAAAGGTGGAGCTGGCGAGCCCGATGGCAAACAGCCAGGGAGTGGGGTAGAGATACTGCACGCACAGGGACGCGAACATGAAGCAGATGAGCGTCATGGCGAGGTTTTTGAGCCGTCCCCACAGGCTGTCGTCGGTTTCGGCGATGGCGCCCGCTACTACCCCGAGGGAGAGCAGCACGGTGAGCTGGATATTACCGGTGGCCAGGGTGAAGGCGAGCAGACCGAGAATGGCCAGCAGCACTTTGAGAGCGAAGTAGATGTGACTATCGGTCAGCAGTCGGCGCAGCAGGCCAGAGAGATCCATCGGCATGAAACAGGAACAACCCTTGAACGGAACGAGGGCAGGATGTTACCCCGCCAAGCGAGAAGCGGCCCTGATTTGGATCAGGGCCGCTTCGCATCATATCCTTGATTTGCAACTTATCCTGACAGAAACAGGAGCCAATAAAAACCCCGCCGAAGCGGGGTTTTTGATTAGTTGCGGTTGCCGCCAAGCAGGCTCAGCAGGCTCAGGAAAATGTTGTAGATGGAGACATACAGAGTGACGGTGGCGGAGATGTAGTTGGTCTCGCCGCCGCGCACGATCTGCTGGGTAGTCAGCAGGATGGCACCGGAAGAGAACAGCATGAACATGGCGGACAGAGCCAGGCTCAGGGCGCTCATCTGCAGGAAGATGTTGGCAATCATGGCAACCAGCAGTACCCAGAAACCGACGAACAGCATGCCGCCGATGAAAGAGAGGTCACGCTTGGTGGTCAGGGCATAGGCCGACAGACCGAAGAAGGTGAGCGCGGTGCCGCCAAGGGCGGTCATCACGATCTCGCCACCACCATTGTTCATGTACATGTTGATGATGGGGCCCAGGCTATAGCCCAGCAGACCGGTCAGGGCGAAGGTGAAGACCAGCCCCATGCCGTTGTTGCGATTCTTCTCGGTCAGGAACATCAGACCGTAGACGCCGATCAGGAACACGGCCCAGTGCAGCGGCGGCATGTTCATCACGGTAGCGACCCCCGCCACCACGGCAGAGAAGCCCAGAGTGAGGGAGAGCAGCATATAGGTGTTACGCAGCACCTTGTTGGTATCGCGTACGGCACTTTGGGTGCCAGTGTAGATAGAACGGGTATCCATCTTGGGTGTCCTCTTGATGTCCGGGTGAGACGGCGAGCAGCCGCCTCGTGATCGCTGTTTGTTACTGCATGTTTACGCATTGTATGTAGAACAAATAGGGATGACGAGGAACAATTTCAAGCCACCTGCCATTTTGCTCTCGCACACTATCCCACAGGAAATATGTATTGCATATGAACAAGGGCTTAGCGTAGTATGCACGCCGTTCGGAGGGGTGGCAGAGCGGCTGAATGCACCGGTCTTGAAAACCGGCGATGGGCGACCATCCGTGGGTTCAAATCCCACCTCCTCCGCCATATTCAAAGAGAAAGCCCAAGCGGTCACCCGCTTGGGCTTTTTTGTATCTGCATTTTGGCGCTAAAGGCATGGCCCAACGCTGGAAGGCGTCAGGCCATGGGGTCTAGTGTGGCTGATGATGCAATAGGCCTGCTGCCACCATGGCTGTCGTGGCTACCGCACTGCAGCGTGCAGAGTCTGTACAGCCTGTCGACTCCTGAGCGCTCTGCCCGTCACGTTGGTAGATGGAGACCCCCTCCTTTATCGTCTCTTCGATCCGGATATCGGCCAAGGTCTCGGGTTTGACCTTGAGCGGATTTGCCGAGAGCACCACCAGGTCTGCCAGCTTGCCGACCTCCAGAGAACCTTTGTCGTGCTCCTCCTTGTATTGGGTGGCCGCCCACAGGGTCTGTGCCTTCAGTCCATCCAGAGCGGAGACCCGTTGATCCGGCCCGATGGGGCGTCCGGTACGGCTGATCCGGTTGACGGTCGCATAATAGACCCGCATGGCATCAGGCAATGCCACGGGGGAGTCGTGGTGGGAGGTGAAGATCATCCCCAGTTCTCGCGCCCATCCGGTGGGAGAGATATGCTGCGCCCGCTCCTTGCCTAGCACGGAATCACTGTGCCAATCCCCCCAGTAAAAGGTGTGCATCGGGAAGAAGGAGGGGAAGATGCCGAGTCGCTGGAATGAGGCGACCTGATCCTTGCGGGCGGTCTGGGCATGGATGGCAACGAAGCCGCGATCCGGTTTGCCATGTTGCTTCTCGCTGGCCTCAATCCCCTTGATCAGCTGATCGATGGCCGCATCACCGTTGACGTGGGTGAGCAGCTGCCAGCCATTGCGCTGGGCCAGTTCGATGTAGTGGGCGGCCTGCTCGTCGCTCATGCTGGGATAGCCCTTGTAATCGGCCTTTTGCCCAGCTGGGGGAACGAAATAGGGCTGGGTCAACCAGGCAGTCTTGCCCTGGGGGGAGCCATCAAGATTGAGCTTGGCCCCAGCGACCCGAAAACCGTTCATGTACTGCTGGGCGTAGTAAGGCGGGGCGATAACGTCCCGCGCGATCTGGATGTCGGGATAGGCCGCCACATCGAGGGGCAGCTTCTCTTTTTGGGCCAGCTGGTACATGGTCTTGACGGCGGAGGTAGAGGCGCGTCCCTCCTGAGCCGTGGTGTAGCCGAAGCTGGCATAGAGTGTCATGCCTGCCTTGAAAATTGCCTCGTTTTCTCTGTCGTTCAAGTTGGCGAACATCGGCAGCAAGGCGCCGAAGAAGGCGGTCTCCTCCAGAACGCCGTTCGGGGTCTTGCCGTCCTCTTCACGGCGGATCTTGCCCCCTTCCGGATCCTTGCTGTCCGGGCCGAATCCGGCCAGCGCCAGTGCCTTGCTATTGAGTGTCGCAAGGTGACCCGACTGGTGAATGATGAGCACCGGGAGCTCTTGTGATACGGCATCGAGCTCCTGACGAGTGGGGTGGCGTTTTTCCTTGAGCTGGGAGTCGTCATAACCGAAACCCAGGATGATCCCGTGCGCCTTGTTTTGCGGCTTGGCGACCCAGTTTCGCAGCGCCTGCTGCAGGTCCGCAATACCGGTCACGGTGCCATCAGGCGGGGCCAGCAGGTTGGCCGAAAGCGCCTGGATCCCGGTGTTGAATACGTGACCATGGGCATCGATAAAGCCCGGGATCAGGGTCTTGCCCTGCAGGTCGACCACCCGGGTTCCTTCATCACGCAGCTTGAGAATGTCGGCCTCACTGCCCAGCGCCAGAATGCGGCCATTTTTGACGGCCAGCGCCTGCGCCGTCGGAGCCGCATCATTGACGGTAACGATATCGCCACCGAGATAAATGGTCTGGGCGGTGGGTTTGGCGGGGCTTGCGGCATTGGCCGAACTTGCCGCCAGCAATGCGATGGCGATAGGGGTGATTTTCATGTGACATGCTCCATGCTGAAAGGTCACTGGGGGAAGGATCACGGCGTTTGCCCAATCAGGCAGGTTGTGAAGGAAATATGCAGAATATACAAGGATATACCCCGCTCAAATGTGACGCAGCAATGAATTTACCGGCTCCGTCACAAAAGCACGGGCCACTCCCTGGCCCCGTACCGGCTCCCCTGTCATCACTATTACGGTCGCCACTCCCGATAGCTGGCGAGGCGGTAGCCGCGCTCCGCGATCAGGGCGGGTAGGGACGGGTCGGTCAGGATCGCCAGTTCGTTGAGGCGTGGCTGGCAGTAGGAGCTGCCTTGCATCGCCAGATCGATAAAGGAGGGGTGGCAC
>NZ_QAJD01000041.1:0-7945 GCF_003061465.1 Aeromonas sp. HMWF017 | reverse complement strand
AGTGAGCGGCGAGCCGCAGGTCAGGCGCAGGTAGATGAGCGCGGCCGTGGTGGCATCGGCAAGGGCATCGTGGGCGGGCAGGGATGGGAGTTCAAGGTGGCTGCAGATGGCACTCAAATGGAGGTCAATCGCAGCATCGGGGTAGCGGCGATAGAGGTGGTCGTGATAGAGCTGGCTCACCTCGATCCCTCTCTGGGGCAAGGTCAATCCCCACAATTTCTGGCAGGCAAGATTGAGAATGCGCAGGTCGTAGGCGATGTGATAGCCCACCAGTTCGCGCGGGCCGATATAGTCGAGTAGCAGGCGCAGCGCGGCTTCCAGCTCCATCCCCTGTTGCAGATCCTGATGGCGCAGACCGTGGATCACCACAGATTGGCTGGTCAGGCTGGCCGGTGGTTGTACCTTGATGGCGAGGGCCTCGCCGGTCAGCAGCCGGTTACCCTGAATGCGCACCGCCCCGATGGAGACGATCTCGGCCTGCTCGGGATCGAGACTGGTGGTCTCGAAATCGAGGGCGATCCGTTCATCTTCGGGTGGGGTGGCAAAGAGCGGCGCGAACTCGCCAGTTCGGAACGCACGGCCATACCAGTAGCGTCGAGCGTGGCTCAACATGACTATTGTCTCAGACGAAAGTGCAAGGTTAGCCACTGCTGGAACTTTTTCACCTGATGCAGCGCCTGACGCAACAGATCCCGCTCGCTGTGGCTAAGCTCGCTTGTCTGCACCCGACTATTGCCCCCCTTGAGCTGGCTGCGCAGCCTCAGCCGGATAAAGAGCCGGAACGCCTCTGCGAGATTGCTGCCATAGTCGGTACTGAGCCGATCGGCGGCCACCAGCGCGTCGATGCGTCCCAGAGTCGAGGTCTCCAGAATGCCTGCCTCAAGGGCCAGCATGCGGATACCGTGCACCAGCGGGAACAGGCCGCCCCGCTTCAGATCCAGCCCTTCCGGTGGCTGCTCCAGCCTGCCAAACAGGGTGAGCGGGGCATGGAAGGCCACCGCCGGTCGCACCATCTCCGCCAGCAGATCCCGCCTGTCCGCCAACTGCTCGCGCAGCGCTCTGGCAACCGGCAGATGGAGCTGACGGTCCCCTGCTATGGGGTGAGCATCGGCCAGGGTGGCGAGCCAGAGCAGCTCATCCTCCTTTGCCGTGGTGCAGGCGCTGGCAATGGCGCTTTGCCACTCGCTGCCTGTTTTTGCCCAGGCCGGATTGTTCACCATGACTTGGCCGGGGCAGAGCGGGTAGCCGAGGCTCTCCAGCAGCGCGCTGAATTCGGCCAGATCGGCTGCCTGGGTGGGCCATGCCAGCCCCTCTGGCAGGATCAGGGCGTTGTCCTGATCGGTTTTGAGGATCTGCTCGCCGCGCCCCTCCGAGCCCAGCATCAGCAGGCAGACTCTATCCTGCACCTCGGGGGGGATCACCAGCGCAAAGGCTTTGGCGATCAGCTGCTCGTTGATGGTGGCGATCAGCTTCATCAAAAAGGCGGTGTGGATCCCCTGGGCAAACAGCGAGCGGGTCAATTGTTGCTGCTCGCGGGCCACCGCCTCCAGTGCCGGCAGGCTGTCGGCGCGGGCGATACGCAATGTCAGCACGTGGGAGTGGGTCGAGAAGAGCCCCAGCACTTGGGTCAGTTGCAGGATCCCCGCCACCTCGTTGCCGCGCCACACCACCAGTCGCTTGATGCGATGGCGGGTCATCAGCAGCAGGGCATCAAACAGATAGCTCTCCAGCGGCAGACCAATCAGCGGGGTAGGGGTCAGCACAGAGAGGGGGGCCGTCAGCGGCAATCCCTTGAGGGTCAGTGCGTGGAGCAAGGTCTTGCGGGTCGCCAGTGTGAGGGAGCCGTCATGAGCCGGGTAGAGCAGGCAATCGGTCCCCTTGCTCACCATGGCTTCGGTCGCCGCCAGCAGTGACAGCTTGCTGTCGACGATAAGCGGTGCCTGCAGGTGGCCGGGTTCGATGCGGGTCAGGATAAACTCCGCCAGATTCTTCTGACCCAGTTGTTCGCGTTGCTCCTGCTGCCGCTGGCGCTCGGCCAGATTGGCGGTGAAGTAGCTGGCAAACTGCGGATCCTGCTCACAGAGCGCCAGAAAGGTGTGGCGAGGGATGAGCTGACAGAGGCTATCTTCCAGCGCGGTGAAGCGGTGGCGGCAGCGGCCATCAAACTGGGCGCGCACATCGAACAGGTCATCAACCCCGTAATCACCAAACTGGTGGTGAGGGGCGGACTCTTCCACCGCCCCCTTGATGATGAGATAGAGGCCGGGAGGCTCGTCTCCCTCCTTGAGCAGCAGATCCCCAGCCCGAAAATAGCAGAGCGAGAGGTGACGGGAGAGCCGCTCGCGCGCCTCCTCATCCAGTCGGTCGAACGGTGGTCTGGCAAAATTGAACAGGGTTGACATGACAGCGTCCTCTGCTGGCTTGCGGCACTCATGCAGCTCCCAGTGTGACAAAGGGAGGGTGAGGCGACCAGCCGACTTTAGTCTCAGCTGTACCGCCTGTTCACACTCTGATAACGTGGTGGTATGACCAGTGAGTCAGTTTCAGGGATCAAGGAGAGGACAAGGGAGATGGAAAAACCAAGGATCAAGTGCGAGATCCACGACGGGATTGCCGAAGTGATGTTGACGCGGGGGGACAAACTCAATGCGCTGGACCGCGCCATGTTCAGTGCCATCGACGAGACGCTGACGCAGCTCGCCCGGCACAAGGGGTTGCGGGCGGTGATCCTGCATGGCGAGGGGCGGGCCTTCTGCGCCGGGCTGGATGTGAAGTCCATGCTCAAGCAGCCGGTGGCGGCCCTCGAGATCCTCAAGCGTGAAGCGGACGAAGCGACCAATCTGGCCCAGCGGGTTGCCTATGGTTGGCACCAGCTGCCTGTGCCGGTGATTGTAGTGACCCAGGGAGTCTGTTTTGGCGGTGGCTTGCAGATTGCGTTCGGAGCCGATTTTCGCTTCAGCACCCCCGATTGCCGCTTCTCGGTGATGGAGATCAAGTGGGGGATCATTCCCGATATGAGCGGCAGCGTCACCATGCGTAATCTGATGGGGGTGGATACCGCCATGGAGCTTGCCATGAGCGGGCGCGAGCTGGATGCCGTCGAGGCCAAATCCCTCGGGATGGTGAGCCGGGTCTGCGCCGATCCGCTGGTTGAGGCGCGGGAGTTTGCCCGCACCCTGATCACCAAGTCGCCGGATGCACTGGCGGGGATCAAGCAGCTCTACAGCCAGGCCTGGGCACGCAGCGATGAAGCGATGCTCAAAGAGGAGACTCGGTTGCAAAAGCAGATCCTGGGGCGCCCCAATCAGTGGCGCGCCACCTTTAACAGCCTGTTCCGCTGGCGTCTGCCCTTCGGGCCGCGCCGCAATCCGCACTGACCGCGAGCAGATAGAGAGCAAAAGAAATGGCAGCCGAGGCTGCCATTTTTTATGCGCGCATTAGCGTCTTGTCTCAGGAGATCTTGCGATCCAGATCCGGCTCGAAGGGGTGACCGGATTTCTCCTGCTCCAGATTGTCTTCGGAGCGATGGCCAGCCCAGTAGTCGGCGTTCTTGATGCCGAGTTTCTCCGGGTGGAACACCGGATCCAGCCCTTTGGCTTGCTGCGCCTCATAGTCGCGCAGACAGGCAAAGGCGGTCTTTTGCAGCAGCAGGATGGCGATGATGTTGAGCCATGCCATCAGGCCGACCCCGATATCCCCCATGCCCCACGCCAGATCTGCAGTCTTGACGGTGCCGTAGACAGTGGCAGCCATCAGCGCAATCTTCAGCAAGAAGGTGAGCCAGGGGCGATTTATCTTGCGGTTGATGTAGGCGATGTTGGTTTCGGCGATGTAGTAGTAGGCAACGATGGTGGTGAACGCGAAGAAGAACAGCGCGATGGCCACGAACATACTGCCAAAGCCTGGCATCATGCTCTCCATGGCGGTCTGCACATAGCCCGGGCCTGCCGCCACACCCGCAATACCCGTATAGAGGGCAGTACCGTCCGGCCCTTGCACGTTATAGAGGCCGGAGATCAGCAGCATAAAGCCGGTGGCGGAGCAGACGAACAGGGTGTCGATATAGACGGAGAACGCCTGCACCAGACCCTGCTTGGCCGGGTGGCTCACTGCCGCAGCAGAGGAGGCGTGCGGTCCGGTACCCTGACCCGCTTCGTTGGAGTAGACCCCGCGTTTTACCCCCCACATGATGGCCAGACCCAGAATGGCACCGAAACCGGCATCCAGACCGAAGGCGCTCTTCCAGATCAGCAACAGTACGCCCGGCAGGGCGGAGATGTTGAGGGCGATGATGACGCAGGCCACGATGATGTAGCCCAGCGCCATAAAGGGCACTACGGTACTGGCGAAGTTGGCGATACGCTTGACGCCACCGAAGATAATAAAGCCGAGCAGCAGCGCCAGACCGGCGGCGGTGACGTTCGGATCGATATCAAAGGCGGTCTGCAGGCTGGCGCCGATGGAGTTGGCCTGCACGCCCGGCAGCAGTACGCCGCAGGCAAAGATGGTAGCGATGGCGAAGGTCCAGGCGTACCACTTCATGCCGAGCCCTTTCTCGATGTAGAAGGCAGGGCCGCCGCGATATTCGCCGTTGATCTTCTCTTTGTAAACCTGACCCAGAGTGGACTCCACGAAAGCGGAGCTTGAACCGAGGAAGGCCACCATCCACATCCAGAACATGGCGCCCGGGCCACCGAAGGTGATAGCGGTGGCCACACCGGCGATGTTACCGGTACCCACGCGACCGGCCAGGGTCATGGCCAGCGCCTGGAAGGAGGAGACACCGGCATCGGTGCTCTTGCCATCAAACATCAGCCGTACCATTTCGGCCATGTGACGCAACTGCAAGAAACGGGTGCGCAGGGAGAAGTAAAGACCGACCCCCAGACACAGGTAGATGAGCGCAGGGCTCCAGATTACACCATTGATGGCATTGACGATTTCATTCATGTACAACAACTCCTTTGTTGTGTTTGTGGCGCTGTCTTGGCGAGATCTTGGCCTCGCTCTCTGTCACTGTTTTCGGCCCTGTTTGTTAACAATCCAGTTAACAAATGAGCGCGAGGTTGAGGGGTTAAGCAGAGCGCAAACACGCGCCATGCATGGCTTGTAACATATCGAGTTGTATCGGTGCTTCCCAGCGAAAAATGTTGCCTTGTTGCAAATTTGTGAATTGACAAGGGTGGGGAGATAATGGCAGGCAGCGTTTTCTATGAGTAAAGATGAGATCCTCCTTGTTGATCTGCGCCAGGCAATGTGACGGGCGTAACACAATGGAAAGCAAACATGAGGCCAACAATGAAAAATGACCCTGAGACGTTGACGATCCGTCCCCCTGAGGCCGACGACGGGAGCGCCATCGCCCACCTGTTCACCCAATTGGGGTATCCTGCCGAAGGCGCTGACGTGACGGCGCGCCTGTTGACGCCGGATCCCGCGAGCGTTGTGCTGCTCGCTGCCCTTGCAGACAAGGTGGTCGGCGTGCTGGTGTGGCACAAGTTGGCACCGCTGCATGTTGCACCAGCTTGGGGCCTGATCTCGGCGCTGGTTGTCGATGAAGGGGCAAGAGGGGCGGGAGTGGGCGCAGCCTTGCTCAAGGGCGCCGAAGAGATGGCGCGGGCCGCAGGTTGCGCCCAGCTGGAGCTATCCAGCAGTCTCAAGCGCGAGGCGGCTCACCGTTTCTATCTGGCGCAGGATTATCAGGAGCGGCCGAAACGGTTCGTCAAACTGCTGTGACCTGTTTTTTGCATCAAAAGAAGGAGTAGGCGTGCTGGGATGGTTCAAATGGCTGGGTGGTCGCCCGCAAACGCCCATGAGTGAGGATGAGTTGGCACTGTGGCGTCAGGCGCTGGCGGCTGTGCCCATCTTGCAAGGGCTCAACGACGCCGAGCAGACGACGCTTATCGGGCTGGGGCAACAGCTGCTCAAACGCAAGACCCTGACCCTGATCGGGGTAGAGCTCAGCCCACGCCAACAGGCGGTGCTGGCGCTGCAGGCGGCGTTGCCCATCTTGCACCTCGGCCTTGACTGGTATCGCGGCTTTCACGAAATCATCATCATTCCCGAACCCGTCACCCGGCGCCAGGAGGTGCAGGATGAGTTCGGTCTGGTGAGCGAGTTTGAAGAGGAGAACGCCGGTGAATCCTGGCCGCAAGGGCCGCTGGTGCTGGCCTGGAGCGAACTGCAGCAGGATGGTGACTGGGACGGCTTTAATCTGGTGATCCACGAGCTGGCCCACAAGCTAGATATGCTGGGCGGTGAGGCGGATGGCACGCCCCCATTGCCGGGGCCGATGAGCAGCCAGTTGTGGCAGCAGGCCTTTCAGAGCGCCTTCGATACGCTGTGCCAGCAGCTTGATCGGGACGAAGTGACCGATATCGATCCCTATGCTGCCGAACATCCCGCGGAGTTTTTTGCCGTCAGCTGCGAGTGCTTCTTTACTGATCCGCTGCGGCTGCAGCAGGTCTATCCCGCGGTATACCGGCAACTGAGCCAGTTCTTTAGCCAGGATCCCGCGCAGCGTTTTCCCGCGACCCGCTTGCTGGCGGGGGAGGGAGGTTACGGAATTCTGTGACATCAATGCACAACAAAAATGGTAAAACAGTGGAAATGCTTAATTGTGGTCTGTATGGGGATGGTAGGGAGTGGTCATACGGCTTCAAACCGGTAACCCTACCGTGTTATCTGGAGTCACCGTATGACCACCAACGAGAAAGTAGCACGTCGCAAACTCAGCCTGCTAGCGCTCGCCAAAGAGCTCAATAACGTCAGTAAAGCCTGCAAGCTCATTGGCTACAGCCGCCAGCAGTTCTACGAAATTCGCCGTAATTACCAGACCTATGGCGCCGAGGGCTTGCTCGACAAATTGCCGGGCTGTAAAGGGGCTCATCCCAATCGGGTTGCGCCCGAGATTGAACAGGCCATCCTCGATTACTTCCTCACCAGACCAACTCAAGGCCCGCTGTGGGTCGCGCAAGAACTGGCTCTGCAAGGCATCAATGTCAGTGCGGGTGGTGTGCGTGGCGTGTGGCAACGGCACGACTTGCTCTCTAAACACGACCGCTTGCTGCGCCTTGAGAAAACTCACCGTGAGCAGACCATTGAGCTCAATGACGAACAAATTCGCCTGTTAGAACGATTCAGTCCCGAGTTCCGAAAACGCCAGATTGAGGTTCACTACACCGGAGAACTGGTGGCGGTCGACACCTTCTTCGTTGGCGCGCTCAAGGGGGTTGGCAAGGTGTATCTGCAAACCGTGCTGAACTGCTACAGTCGCCACGCCTGGGGGCGGCTCTACACCAGCAAGCTGCCCATCACCTCGGTCCATGTGCTTAACGAAACGGTGCTGCCATTCTTTGAAACCCACGAGGCACGGGTCTATACCATCCTGTCGGATAACGGGCGCGAGTTCTGTGGGCGCCCTGACCACCATCCCTACGAGCTGTTCCTGCCACTGGAGGGAATTGAGCACCGAACCACCAAGGTGCTCAGGCCGCAGAGCAACGGCTTTATCGAGCGGCTGCATCGAACCTTGCTGGATGAACACTTCCGCATCAAGGGGAGGACGACCTGGTATGAGTCGGTAGAGTAGATGCAGACAGACCTGGATAGCTATCTGGTGCACTACAACACCCAGCGGCCACATCAGGGCAGGATGATGGAGGGTCAAACCCCCTACAGCATGTTCAAGAAGGGTCTGAAATTGATACCGAAGGAAGTGCGCATTAAAGTAGCGTAAACAAGACACCGGTTTGAGGCCGGTGTCAGGTGATAACTAGAACTGTACACTTTATTAAAGCGCATTTTATCTATAGCTAGACCTTAGATTATTCTCAAAGTAGGATATGGAAAATTCAGTATGATAACGTTTTTTATTTTAGTGAGACGTATTATTTATGATTAAATTATTTGACACAAATCAAAGCAAAACTGTACTGTCTAAGTT
>NZ_QAJD01000040.1:0-16553 GCF_003061465.1 Aeromonas sp. HMWF017 | reverse complement strand
ATTATATGTAGCATTCCATTATAAAACCCCTATAGGGCATATCTCCGACAAAAATATACTAGAATTTATAAATGGAGAGGTTGATAGGATAAACTTCATTAATGAAATACTAAAAGAAGATGCAGATGAACGCTTCTTTGAAATGATGACCAATTACTCATCAAGATGCAAAGAAAATAGCTTTGATATTCTAACCAGCATTTATGATTGTTTTTTAAATTCAGATAAATTAAAGGTAGCCCTTGAGAGTAATTATGGCTTCCAGTCAAAGGACATTTATAGACAGATAAATTGGCTTACAAATAAAATCATATCTGATTACGATGATAAATATTCACTAATAAAAAGAATTATCGAACGAGAAAGTAGTGCTCCATTAGGTGGGGATTTACTGTATGAGGTTAGAGGGCAATACCATGGCGAGTATAATGAAACCAAATGGGTTAATGAAACTGAACTAAAAGAATTGGAAGAGATCTTTCAATCTGTCGCTATTCATGCACTCTCAAATAAAAATTTTATTAAAAGTCACTTGGAATCCCACATTTTCTTTGAACTAAAAAGATCCTCTAAATTAAAAGCAGCTCATTATATAATTGATGTTCTAAATTCTGATGGTGGCATTATTAGAGTTGCAGAGGTCATTGGACATTCAGGTACTGATTCTTCTAACGGCCCTTTTGTACAGATTACAAAAGATGACCTTCATGATATTGTCAATCTAGATAAATTAAAAGAACATGCACGAAAGGTGAATTTGGAAACTCAACCAATCCATATTCAAGCTGTCATAAAAAGTATTTTAGATGGGAAAAAGTACTATTTGAGAGACGGTAGTTTGGGAGGTCGATGGTGACAAGAAAAGCTACGACCATAAAAATAAAATTAACTATTTGAATGCCTCTCGAACAAAAGGCGACCATCTGGTCGCCTTTTTATTTCTATCGCTTTCCAATCAGGAAATATTACCGCGCCGGTCGCTTGGCACCATTTCCTTTAGCCGCAGGCTTGCCGCCTTGAGCAGCGGATTTGGCACCCGGCTTGGCAGAACCAGCGCGGGTCGGTGCCTTGCTCTTATGGGCGGGTTTGCCTGCCGGTTTGCCCTTGCCAGCACTCTTGCCTTCGCCCTGTGCGGCCGGTTTGCCATTAGCCGCCCCTTTCTGCAGCTGGGAACCCACCGGCTTGCCGCCCGTCGGCTTGTTGCCTGCGCCATTGCCGCGTTGATGGGCAATGTTACTGTGGCGAGTCAGGGCCGGTTTCATCCCCTTGCCACTGGCGGCGCGCTCGTTACGCCCTTCCGCAGGCACCAGACAGCCGGGGCCGTTGCCAATCAGGTGGCCCTTGCCCATGGCGAGCAGGGCTTCGCGGATCATCGGCCAGCCAGCGGGGTCGTGGTAGCGCAGCAGCGCCTTGTGCAGACGGCGACGGCGCTCGCCCTTGGCGACAAACACATCGCCCCCTTCTCGGCTCACCTTGTTTAACGGGTTTTTCTCCGTGTAATACATGGTGGTGGCGTTGGCGAGCGGCGACGGGTAGAAGTTCTGCACCTGATCGAGCTTGAAGCGGTTCTCTTTGACCCAGAGCGCCAGATTGATCATGTCTTCATCGGTAGTGCCCGGGTGGGCAGAGATAAAGTAGGGGATCAGGTACTGCTGCTTGCCCGCCTCTTTGGAGTATTTGTCGAACAGCTCCTTGAACTGGTAGTAGCTGCCCATGCCCGGCTTCATCATCTTGGAGAGCGGCCCCTCCTCGGTGTGTTCCGGCGCGATCTTGAGGTAGCCGCCGACGTGGTACTTGGCCAGCTCCTTGATATAGCGGGGATCTTCGACCGCGATGTCGTAACGCACGCCGGAGGCGATGAGGATCTTCTTGATCCCCTTGAGGTCGCGCGCCTTGCGATAGAGGTTGATGGTCGGGCTGTGGTCGGTGTCCATATGCGGGCAGATGGTGGGCCAGACACAGGAGGCGCGACGGCAGGTCTGCTCGGCTTTGGGGCTCTTGCAACGCAACTTGTACATGTTGGCGGTGGGGCCGCCCAGATCCGAAATGACGCCGGTAAAGCCCGGCACCTTGTCGCGGATATCTTCGATCTCTTTCAGGATCGACTCTTCCGAGCGGCTCTGGATGATGCGCCCTTCGTGCTCGGTGATGGAGCAGAAGGAGCAGCCGCCAAAGCAACCGCGCATGATGTTGACCGAGGTCTTGATCATCTCGAAGGCGGGGATCTTCTCGTTGCCATAGGCCGGGTGCGGCACCCGCTGGTAGGGCAGGCCGAATACGCCGTCCATCTCCTCGGTTTCCAACGGGAAGGCGGGCGGGTTGACCCAGACGATGCGATCGCCGTGGGCCTGCGACAGGGCACGGGCACAGCCGGGGTTGGTCTCGTGGTGCAGAATGCGCGAGGCGTGGGCGTAGAGCACCTTGTCCTCTTTCACCCGCTCGAACGCCGGCAGCTTCACATAGGTTTTTTCCCACGGCTTGGGCTTGGGCGGCTGCACCAGCACAGGCTGGGCCTCCTGCGCGGCAGGGGCCGCTTCGCTGGCGTCATCCGAGCAAGGTGCCCCTTCCATATAGGGGTTCATGATGGGATCGATGCGGCCAATCTGGTCGAGCTTGCTCGAATCCACCCCTTTCCAGCCCGGCAGCGGCTCCTTGCGGATGACGGCGGTGCCGCGAATATCCTGCATGGTGTCGATGGTCTCCCCCGCCGCGATGCGATGAGCCACTTCCACCAGCGGCCGCTCGGCGTTGCCGTAGATCAGGATATCGGCCTTGGCATCGAGCAGGATGGAACGGCGGATGGTCTCGGACCAGTAGTCGTAGTGGGCGATACGGCGCAGGGATGCCTCGATACCGCCGATGACCACCGGCACCTCCTTGAAGGCCTCCTTGCAGCGTTGGGTATAGACCAGGGTGGCGCGATCCGGCCGCTTGCCGCCCACATCCCCCGGGGTGTAGGCGTCGTCGTGGCGCAGCTTTTTGTCGGAGGTGTAGCGGTTGATCATGGAGTCCATGTTGCCCGCGGTCACCCCGAAGAAGAGGTTCGGTTTGCCCAGACGCATAAAGTCATCTTTGGATGACCAGTCCGGCTGGGCGATGATGCCGACCCGAAAACCCTGCGCCTCCAGCATGCGGCCGATGACCGCCATGCCGAAGCTCGGGTGATCAACATAGGCATCCCCCGTCACCAGAATGACGTCGCAGCTGTCCCAACCCAGCTTGTCCATCTCTTTGCGGGACATGGGCAGGAAGGGCGCCGTGCCGTAGCACTCGGCCCAATAGCGGGGATAGGAGAAAAGGTTGGGTACCGGCTGCATTTTGAACACCTGGAAAAATTCGGGTCGCGCATTATACCGGTTGCGGCCAAGGGGAGCGATGGCTTTTTGTCCCTATAGATCCCGCGGAATAGGCCGCCGCCCAATAGCAAGGGCGCCCGCAGGCGCCCTTGTGATGATGGAGGCTGATAACCGGCCCCGCTTGAGCGCGCAGGTCAGGGTTCAGGCCAGGATTCAGGCCAAGGCGCTGATCAGAGCGCCGGAGGGTGCGACTCCCCTGCCCCCCTGGCGGCCAGCGCCTCGTCTACCTGCTGATCCCGCGCCCCTGTCATGCCGGCGTGGCGGGCGATCAGATGGTAGATGGCGGGCACCACCAGCAGGGTAACCAGGGTTGCCAGCGACAACCCGAAGAAGACCACAGTCCCCACCGCCATCCGGCTCTCGTAACCCGCCCCCATGGAGAGCATCAGCGGCACAGCGCCGATAATGGCGGTCAGCGAGGTCATCAGGATGGGGCGCAGGCGGCGCACCGAGCCTGCGATGATCGCCTCCTCAAACCCTTCCCCGCGCTGGCGCAGCTGGTTGATGAACTCGACGATGAGGATGCCGTTCTTGGTCACCATGCCGATCAGCATGATCATGCCGATCTGGCTGTAGATGCTCATCTCCTGCCCCGTCAGCCAGAGGCCAAGCAGACCGCCGAAGATGCCGAGTGGCACCGTCACCATCACCACCGCCGGGGTCAGGGTGCTCTCGAACTGGGCCACCAGCACCAGATAGACCACCAGCAGGGCAAGGCCAAAGACCAGCACCATCTCCCCCTGATTGTCGCGGTAATCCTTGGAATCACCGGCGTAATCCACCGTCATGCCGGTGGGCAGGTTGGCGTTGGCCCAGCCATCGAGGAAATCGAGGGCCTCACCCAGGGTGTGGTCGGGGTGCACGTCGGCAGTCAGGGTGATCGCTTTTTGCCGCTGGTAGTGGTTGAGGCGGTTGGCAGTCGCCACCTGCTTGACGGTGGCCAGGGTCGAGAGACTCACCATCTCGCCGTTGGCCGCCTTCAGATAGATGCGGCCGAGATCCGAGATGCCGTTGAACTCGGTCTGATTGCCGCGCAGGTAGACGTCATACTCCTCGCCCCTGTCCACATAGGTGGTCTTGCTCGCCCCGCCCAGCAGGGTCTGCAAGCTGTTGGCGACGGTGGAGACCGGAATGCCGAGCTGGCTGGCGCTGTCACGATTGATGGTCACCTGCAGCTCGGGGGTCTTCTCGGCGTAGTCGAGATCCGGGCTCAGCATCAGGCCGCTGCCCTGCGCCGCCTGTTGCAGTGCCAACCCTTGCTGGTAGAGCTCGGCATAGTCGTTGCCCTGCAGCACGAACTGCACCGCAGCGGTGGAGCCGCCACGGAAACCGGGCTGGAAGGTGCGGATCATCACGTCGGGAATGCCGGAGAGCTTGGCGCCGAGCGAGCGAGAGAACTCGGTGGCGGTGACGTCGCGATCGGCCCAGTCGGTGAGCTGGATGATCACCATACCGGTCTGATCGCCGCCACGGCCAAAGGCGGGGGTACTGAAGCTGAGCGCCTGCACCACTCCTTTGCCGAGCATCGGCATGATGGCGGACTCCACCTGCTGCATGTTGCGCTTCATCCGCTCGATGCTGGTTCCCTCTGCCCCCTTGACGAAGACATAGATGACGCCGCGATCCTCGGTCGGAGTAAGGCTGGTCGGCAGCTGGGTAAACAGGGCGCCGATGCCGCCCAGACAGAGCAGCAGCACCAGCGGCGTCCAGCGGGAGCGACGCAGCACCCACACCAGCAGGTGGCGATAGTGGCCCTCCAGCCAGCCGAGCCCGCGATCGAGCCCGGCGGTCAGCCGGTTCGGTTTATCCAGCGGGCGCATCAACCAGGAACCCATGGCCGGGGTCAGGGTCAGCGCCACCAGCGAGGAGCAGAGCACCGCGAGCGAGAGCAATATCGCAAACTCGGTAAAGAGCCGCCCCACCATGCCATCCATAAAGGCGATGGGGACAAACACCATCACCAGCACGGCAGTGGTGGCGATAACCGCAAAGCCCACCTCGCGGGTGCCGTGCCATGCCGCCAGCAGCGGCGGCTCACCGCGCTGCAGATGGTGGTGGATGTTCTCCACCACCACGATGGCATCATCCACCACCAAACCGATGGCGAGGATCAGCGCCAGCAGGGTGATGAGGTTGATGGAAAAGCCAAAATACCAGGCGCCGATAAAGGCGGAGATGAGCGACACCGGCACCGTGATGGCCGGAATAAGCGTGGTGCGCCCCTGCCCGAGGAACAGATAGAGCACCGCCACCACCAGCACGGCGCAGATGGCCAGGGTTTCATACACCTCGTCGATGGCCTGCTTGATAAAGATGGTGGAGTCGTAATCCACCTCGAGCTTGGCCCCCTCCGGCAGGAAGCGCTGCATCTCGCCGAGTTTCTTCTCGATCCCCTGTGCCACCGCCAGCGGGTTGGCGGTGGACTGGGCGACGATGCCGATACCCAGACTCTCTTTACCGTTGCGCTGGTAAGCGCTGTCTTCGTTCTTGGCCCCCACCTCCACATCGGCGATATCGGCCAGATAGACGCTCTGGCCGTTGGCGGCGGTGGTGACTTGCAGTTGCTGGAAATCTTCCGCTGTGTGGTAAAGCCGGGCGATCTGCACCGCCATGGTCATGGAGTTGTTGCGGATCTCGCCCCCCGGCAGCTCGATGTTCTCCCGCTTGAGAGCCTCTTCCACATCGCTCACCGTGATGCCACGGGCCGCCATGTCGGCAGGGCGCAGCCGCACATACATCACCTGGGTCAGATCGCCGGAGAGCGCCACTTCGCTCACGCCGTCCACCAAGCTCAGGGGGTCGACCAGCACCCGGTTGGCGTAGTCGGTCATGGCGGTGCGATCCATCTGGCTGCTGCTGAAGTTGAGCCAGATCGCCACATCGCCGTTACCGCTGTCCTTGGTCACCAGCGGCTCGTCCACATCATCGGGCAGCCGTGGCCGGGCGCGGGAGAGGGCATCACGCACATCGGAGATCCCCTCCACCATGTTCCAGCCGAGCTTGAACTCGACGGTGATCATCGAGCGCCCCTTGCGGGTCATGGAGTTGATGTTCTTGATACCGCTGATGCCGGAGAGCTGATCCTCGATAGGCTTGGTGACCTGACTCTCCATCACCGAGGGGGCGGCCCCCTCATAGGTGGTGGTGATGGAGACCGAGGGGATCTGCACGTCTGGCATCTCCCGCACCGTCAACTTGCTGAAGGCGACCAGACCAAACACGGTCAGCAGGGCGCTGAGCACCACCGCCACCAGCGGGCGGCGAACTGAGATATCGGAGAGCCACATCAGCCGTTCACCTCGGCCAGATCACGCACCAGCACCCCATCACGCAGATTGACCAGACCCTCGACCACGATGCGATCGCCGACCTTGAGCCCCTCGGTGACCCAGACGGTCTCCCCTTCGGTTTCGCCGAGCACCACAGGCACCCGCTTGACCCTGCCATCGGTCTCGAGACGGTAAACAAAGCGCTGCTCACCGGCGTACTCCACCGACTGGGCGGGGATCAGGGTGAGCTGCTGGGCAGGCAGCGCCAGCTCCACATTGAGCAACATGCCCGGGCGCAACTGGCCATTGCCATTGGGGATCATCACCCGCGCCTTGATGTTCTGGGTATCGTTGGAGACACGGCTGTCGAGGGTGGTCAGGGTGCCGTTGAATTGCTGATCCGGCCAGGCGGTACTGGTGGCGGTGACCGCCATGCCCGGGCGCAGCAGGGAGAGGTAACGCTCCGGCACCGCCAGATCGAGGCGCAGTTTGTCGAGTTCATCCAGATGCAGCAGGGTATCGCCGCTGTTGACCAGCGCCCCTTCACTCAAGTCAATCAGACTCACGGTACCGGCAAAGGGCGCCTGCAAGGTACGCAGGGATAGCTCGTAGCGGGCCGCATCGAGGCGTGCCTGCACCTGGGCCACGGTGGCCTCCTGCCCCTCCAGCTCGGATTGGGTCACGGCGCCACGGGCCACCAGCTTGCGCATATCACTCAGCTTGCGGTTCTCGTCGCGCAGACTGGCGCTCTGCTCGGCCAGCTCCGCCTGCTGCTTGCCCGCATCCAACGCGATCAGGGTCTCCCCCTTCGCCACGCTCTGACCCGACTGCACCGCAATCTTGACGATGCGACCGGTCACTTCGGGGCTGATGATGACGGAACGATTGGCCGCCAGCTTGCCCACCAGCTTGAGGGTAGGCTCGGCCAGACTCTGTTTGACGGTTTGAGTGCGGATATTGACCTGTCTGGTCGGTGCTTTGGCGGCGGGTTCGCTGTGACGCAGCGCCCAGACGCCGGCAACCACGATTAGAAGAAGGCCCAAGCCGAGCCAGATACGCATTTTCATCGAACAGTCCATGAAGAGTGAGAGGGTAAATCCAGATTGGGGCCATTTTAGCCCCAGACTATGCCGTGACTATGTATAAATGTGACAAAACGTAACAAGAGCGGGATAAGCTCACTCTGTTTCAGGTCGCGCCGTTTGTTTTCACGCCACATCGCATACACTAACGACAATTTCCTTCGCAACCCGACTGACTGCCTATGCCCAAAATGTCTGACCACCGCTTTCTCACACGCCTGACCTGGCTCCTGTTCGCCGTGGTCATCCTGCTGATTGGTCTGACCTTGCGGCAAAGCCTGAAACAGATAGAACGCCTCTACCAGAGCGATACCCTCAACAGCGCCATCTACCTGCGGGATCGGTTCAAACAGACCGAAGTGTTTCTGGAGGCGATGCGCGGTCAGGCCGAAGAGCGACTGCGCAGCGACCCCCAGTCGGTGCTCACCCGCCAGCTCTATCGCCATATCGAGGTACTGCCAGAGGGGCTGGCCCTCGACAAGCTCCCCGGTGATTTACCGGCCGGACTGGCGGGCAACCTCACCGGTGACGGCCCGCTGCCGCCCCCCGGCAGTGCGCGGGAGGCGCAACTTCATTTGGCCCTGAGCCTCTCCCCCTTGCTGGCCACCGCCAGCCAGCGCCTGGGCAGCGAGATCGCCTGGGCCTACTTCACCGGCGTGGACAACTTTATCTACCTCTATCCCTGGATCCCCTCCAGCCAGTTTCGTTTTGTCCGCAGCATCTATGACAAGCACTACTGGCAGGATGCGCTGATGTCACCCAACCCCAGCCGGGACACCATTCTTTCCCGCCCTTACGAAGATTTTGCCGGACTGGGCACCATGGTCACCATGTCCCAGCCTCTCTACAAGGACGGCTCGCTGGTAGGGATGATCAGCATGGACATCCTGCTCTCACGCTTGCAGTCGCAGCTCAATCAGCTGGCGCCGGCGCTGGGTGAGTATCTGCTGCTCAATCAGTACCATCAGGTGCTGGCCAGCAGCGCACACCAGCCCGTGGTGCCACAAGACTCCGAGCCGACCGACGAATACCAGTGGCAACAAGGGGCATTGCAGCTGACCATGGCCATCCCCGATACCCCGTTGCGACTGGTGCACAACGTCACCCTGCTGCCGCTGGTGTGGGCCATGCTCTGCCAGTCCACGCCGACCCTGCTCGCCATTCTCTTTATGCTGCTGGCCGCCCTCTCCAACCTGAGATCCCATCGCCTCAACCAGCGGCTCAATTACCTCTCCTGCCACGATGCCCTCACCGGCGCCTTCAACCGCCACTATCTGGTGCTGCTGGAGCAGGCGGGCGATCTGACCCGGTTGCAAGCGGGGATCCTGATGTTCGATGCGGATCACTTCAAACGGGTCAATGACAACTTTGGCCATGCTGTCGGCGATATCGTGCTGATCCGGCTGGTGCAGATCTGCCAGCAGCAGCTTAGGCCCACTGATCGCCTGATCCGCTGGGGGGGCGAAGAGTTTCTGCTGCTGATTGGCCGCGCTGATGCAACGCAGCTCGGCGAGCTGGCGGAGCGGCTGAGAAAGGCGGTGGCAGATCACGACTGGGCCGCCATCGAACCCGGGCTGGAGGTCACCATCAGCCTCGGCTATCTGCCCCACCAGGAGAACCTTCCCCTGCACGAAGCGGTGCGCCGCGCCGATGTGGCGCTCTATCAGGCCAAGGCCAACGGTCGCAACCGCAGCGAAAGATGGCAGGGTGACGCCTCCTGACTCTCGGAGTAAGCTGAGCCATCAACCCCTTTTTTGGAGGACTGTCGTGCCACGTAAACCCCGCGTAGGGCTCGCTCTCGGGAGCGGCGCCGCCAGAGGATGGGCCCATATCGGAGTCATCCGCGCCCTTGAACGTCTCGGCATCAAACCGGATTTGATCGCTGGCTGCTCCATCGGCAGCTTTGTCGGTGCCGCCTATGCCGCCGGTGAACTGGATCGACTGGAAACCTGGGTGCGCGGCTTTACCCGCCTGCAGGTGGTCAGCCTGCTCGACCCGGCCCTCTCCGGCGGTCTGTTTCGCGGCGAAAAGGTATTTGGCCTTGCCGCCAGCCATCTGGGGGATCCCGATCTCGAGAGCCTGCCCATCCCCTTCGCCTGCATCGCCACCGAGCTCGATACCGGCCGCGAGATCTGGCTGCAACAGGGCCCGCTGCGCCAGTCGGTGCGCGCCTCCTGCGGCATGCCGGGGATCCTCACCCCGACCCGGATCAACGACCGCTGGCTGGTCGATGGCGCCGTGGTCAATCCGGTGCCCATCTCGCTGGCCCGCGCCATGGGGGCCGAGGTGGTGATTGCGGTCAACCTCAACACCGATATGCACCAACCCTGGACCGACGAGCCGGATCAACCCGGCAGCGGCGGCCTGCTCAGCCAGTGGCTCAATCGCGGTGAATCCGCGCCAGCCACCCCGGGTCTGTGGAGCGTGATGAGTGGCTCCATCAACATCATGCAGGAACGCATCACCCGCGCCCGGATGGCCGGTGACCCGCCGGAGATCCAGCTCTGCCCGCGCCTTGGCAGCTTCTCCATCATGGATTTTCATCGTGCCAGCGATGCCATCAACGAGGGGGAAGCCTGCGTCGAGCGCAACCTCGATCAGCTCAAGGATGAACTGGGCCGCCTCGGGTTGCTGGGCAGTTAGTTGTCGACATGCTGCGGTTTACACATGAAAAAAGCGCCATTCGGCGCTTTTTTCAACTCACTTATCCGGTCACTCCTTACGGTAGAAGAGCAACCCGAGCAGAATCACCCCCACAGAGACCAGCAGATAGAGTCCCAGACTGGGATTGGTGATACCGCCATACAGAATGATGAGCGCGCCCAGGGTGGCACAGGTCGGGATCACGAACCGCTTTATCCAGCCCAACTCGGTAAAGGTGCGCATGTACCAGACATAGAGGAACAGATAGAGGCCATAAATCAGCACGATCGGCATCTCGTCCAGGGCGATGTAACGACCGAATGTCTCGTTGATGCTGCAGTACCACAGCACTGAGTAGATCACCGACAACAAGGCTGCCGCGAGGGCCGAGTTGATTGGCATGTGGTGATGCGGTTCGATACGGCTCATCCACTTGGGGGCTGGCCCCTGATTGCGGATCGCCAGCGAGTAGGGAATACGCATGGTCGCCAACACCAGACCATTGAGGGTTCCGAGGCAGGAGATAATCACGAACACGGTCAAAATGGTCGAGGCAGTCCCGCCAAACAGGCTGGTTGTCGCGAGATTTACCGCGTTATCCCCTTGCGCCACTATCTCGTCCGTCGGCAAGACGCTGGCGATCCCCAGAAAATAGGTGACATAGACCACAAAGACTATCAGAGTGCCAATCACCAGCGCTCTGGGCAGATTCTTCTTGGAATCGCGAATTTCGCTGTTGATGGTCACGGCGGCGATCCACCCCTCATAAGCGAAGGCGGTGGCAACCACGGCCGTGGCCAGCGTGCCTCCGGTGCTTCCTATCCCATCCATTGCCTGCACAAAGTTGGTCACGGTGACACCATTGAGCAAGCCTGAAATGGTGCCCACAATGGCAACCAGGATCAGCGGGATCAACTTGATCAGGGTAGAACCCACTTGCAGCTTGCCCGCCAGGACCGGGGTGTAGAAGTTGATCAGATAGGTGACCGTCATATAAACAGCCGCCAGTATCCAGGTCGCACCAGAGTTGGTCGGATTATCACTACCGAGCAAGATCATGGTGTACAGAGCAGCGACCCAGGCAAGGATGGCGGAAAGAGGGGCGTAATAGAGTACGCCTTTAAACCACCCCACCAGATAACCAAACATTTTGCCGTATGCCGCTTCGGCATAATCGACGATACCGTTGGACTTTTCAATCCGCTGGGCAAACTCGGCAAACACCAGCGCGCCGAAGATCATCGAAAATGCCCCCAGCGCCCATGCCAGCAGCGCAATGGCCAGATTACCGCCAGTCAGACGCAGTACATCATCGGCCTTGAAGAAGACACCGGAGCCGATCACCACGCCGACTACCATCGCAATGGCAGTCATCAGGCCATAGCGTTTATCCAACTCGTTACTGCTCATACCCATACTCCATACGATTGCTCATATCATCCTGAATGTAATAGTGTTCGGGTGGCCAGATACCACCAGGGCCCACTTTTCGGGGCCGCTTATTCTCGTTGGCCTGCATGGATAATTCAAAGCGCGTTAGATCAAAATATCGATCGGCGACCCAAAAAAAATACCGCCCGAAGGCGGCATTTCTATTCACATCGATGATCACGCCTTGGCGAGGTCATCCGGGCCAATCTGGCCGATTTCGGCGACTTTCTTGTCTGCCAGCAGCCAGAGGGTGAACTTGTGCAGATCCGGGTGGTGCGCCAGGGCAACCAGGAAGGCGCCCCCAACTTCACGGTAACCCAGCTCGTAGTTTTTCAGCGTGGTGGGAGGAACACCCAGCAAATCTGCAAACTTCGGACGGCTCAAACCGACCGCTTCACGGATCTGACGGATCTTCTTGCCAACAGTGACGATATTTGAATTCATAATGTTCCATACTCCGTTTGGCGGATTTACTCCGCCTTTTATTTTTCGCGACGACTCGTAGTCAAGTGTATCAGTTTTGTTCGGACTCGTTATGGTCGAGCCTCTATCTTATGAGCGCCTTTCGGCGACAACCCTTGCCTTCAAGGGGGGATGGTAATCGCTCAGCCGCCTCAGGTAAACAGTCTCGAAAAGAAACCTTTATTGTGGCCCCCCCAATAACTCGTATAATCCGCCGGATACCCATTAAGAGGAATAAGTATGGCGTTTCCCGGCATTATCTCTCGCCTGCACCCCGTATCCAGCACAGAAGAACTGGCACAACAGCGCCTGCAAGGTGAACAATATCGCGCCGAGGCATTCTGGCTTCCGGCCTTGATGTCCAGCCACGCCAGCGAGCTGCTGGCCGCCCTGCCGGAGAGCTGCAGCCTGTTTCTTGAACTGGCATGCCCGGACCTGGCCCTGCGCAGCCACGACGGCACCCTGCATAACAATGAGCAGCTCATCACGGTAAATGGTCAGGCTATTGCGCTGGCAACCACTCAAGGTGATGGTGGTCTGGTGCCCGAATCGGGCATGTGCGAGATGGCCGACTGGCTGGAGGCGGGACACCGCCACTTCATCTGTTCAGCTGCGGTTCAGCCTGTGGCTCGCGCCATCCTCAACATCTGGCCCCTTGACCCCTATCTGGCACGACATTTCTTGATGACATTTACCCCTCTGCTGCAGAGCGCAACCCAGGCTGATTACCTCGCGGTCTTTGCCGCCAGAGCGAATCCTGCCAGCCCGCATAGCGACTGGGTTCAGGCCTATATGAAGCTGGAGAAGAAACTGCACAGGGCCTATCTGGATCACTAATTAATCTGGATAAACAGCCATTTAAGGTCACGACACAATTTGCCACAAGGCTCATTTGTGAGCTTGATCATGTTTTAAAATCGGCATAGAGTGCGCCTCGTCATCGGAATGACATCAGTTGCCTGGCAGTGGTTTCTCACGCATTGCGTGCCATGCCAGCGCACTCGACACACCAGGAGAGTGTGCAACCCGGTTATACCGGGTCATCTGCCAGACTCGACGCCAGCCGTACGGCGGAGCCTGCAGCTTACATAAATTACAAAGTGTGAAGCACGTGAATAACGTGCGATCTCAACGAGGATTTTTTTATGATGAAAATGGCTCCTTCCATGATCGCCATCGCCATGGCTGCTCTGGGTGCTACCGCTGCTCACGCCGCTGACGACATCTACTTCGGTGCCGGTGTCGGTGCTACTCACTTCAACGGCCTGAACAAGCTGGAAAGCACCAATGTCGGCCAGGAAGACGCGGCTGCTGCCAACGCCTTCATGGGTTACAACTTCACCGAGAACTTCGGTACCGAACTGGGCTACCAGTACACCGGTCGTGGCAACACCGACGGCAACCGTTACGAGAGCCAGGGTGCCACCCTGTCCGGTATCGCCCGTCTGCCGGTTGGCAACGACTTCTCCCTGTTCGCTGAAGGCGGCGCCTACTGGGGTCACACCGATGGTCTGGGCACCAGCGACACTAAAGTTTCCCCGCTGGCCGGTGCTGGTGTGACTTACAAGGTAAATGACGCGCTGGATCTGCAAGCTCGCTACCGCTACATGTGGGACGTGGCTGACCTGCATGCCAACGGTGAGCGTTACAAAGCCAACCAGAGCATCGCTACTCTGGAAGCGGTATACCACCCGTTCCGCACTTCCTACGTAGCTCCGGTAGCTGCTCCGGTTGTTGAAGAAGCGCCGGCTCCTGCTCCGCAAGTTGTAGAGAAGAACTTCGCCCTGAACTCAGACGTGCTGTTTGCCTTCGGCAAAGACACCCTGAAGCCGGAAGGCGTTGCAGCCCTGAACGGTCTGTATCAGCAAATCGTTGAGTTCCAGCCGAAAGATGGCAACGCTGTTGTTGTTGGTTACACCGACCGTATCGGTTCCGACGCTTACAACCAGAAGCTGTCTGAAGCCCGTGCCCGTACCGTTGCTAACTTCCTGGTGAGCAAAGGTATGGCTGCCAGCAAAGTTGCCATCGAAGGTCGTGGCGAAGCCAACCCGGTTACCGGCACCAAGTGCAACGGCGTAACTGCTAAAGCTCAACTGATCTCCTGCCTGGCTCCGGATCGTCGCGTAGAAGTTCGCGTATCTGGCGTACAAGAAGTTCAGCAATAATCTGACCTCGTTCAGATAGTGCGAAAAAAAGGGATGCTGCGGCATCCCTTTTTGTTTGTCTCGTTCTCGCTTGCATCCCTCACTCCCGCCTCCCTGCCCTTGCCTGCCCCGTCTCGAAAGCATAAAGTAGTTGCGCCTGTAAGGTATTGGATAAGCACTAAAAAGCGCTTCTTGTCCGGTCTGTTGTCCATGACGCCAATGCATCATGAGAGTCCAAAGCCTTCGCTATCCACTTTGCTGGCGATTTTTCGCAGCAATAAAAACAAGTGCATTGCCCGACATGGGCTAACACAACGAGGATAAACCGATGAAACTCAAAATGGCTCCTACCCTGATTGCACTGGCGCTCGCCGCCGCAGGCACCACAGCTCAGGCTGCCGATGACTGGTACACCGGTGTTGGTGCAGGTTGGGCATATGCCCACGGTCTGGATGATTTTGGCAAAGACACTGACAAAGATGCCACTGCGCTGAGTCTGTTCGGCGGTTACAACTTCAACGACTACTACGCAGCTGAACTGGGCTATCTCTACGCCGGCAAAGCGGGCGTTGACGGTGCCGATTTCAAAACCCAGGGTGCCACCCTCTCCGGTATCGCCCGCCTGCCGCTGGGCGACATATTCTCGGTGTTTGCTGAAGGCGGTGCCTACTTCAATCACGTCAACGGCAATGGCAACAGCGACAACGGCACTGCGCCGCTGGCGGGCCTGGGTCTGACTGCCAAGCTCTCCGACCTTATCGATGTGCAAGCACGCTACCGCTATCTGTGGAATCTGGGTGACGAGCAGAAAACCTGGGAGAGCGACATGAGCGTCGCGACCCTGGAGCTGGTGATGCACCCGAACCGCACCTCTTATGTTGCCCCGGTTGCCGCCCCTGCACCTGAGCCGGTTCCAGAGCCGGTACTGGTCGACAAGAACTTCGCCCTGAGCTCTGACGTGCTGTTTGCCTTTGGCAAATCCACCCTCAAGCCAGAAGGTGTCGCAGCGCTGAATACGCTGTATCAGCAGATCGTTGATGTTCAGCCGAAAGATGGCAGCGCCGTGGTCGTCGGTTACACCGACCGTATCGGTTCTGATGCCTACAACCTGAAACTCTCCGAAGCGCGTGCCCGTACCGTGGCCGACTTCCTGGTTGGCAAAGGTCTGCCGGCTGGCAAAGTTGCCATCGAAGGTCGCGGTGAAGCCAATCCGGTCACCGGTACCCAGTGCAACAGCGTCAAGGGCAAGGCTCAGCTGATCTCCTGCCTGGCACCGGATCGCCGTGTAGAAGTACGCGTCACCGGCGTGCAGCAAGTACAACAGTAATCCTGCAGTCCGACATAACAAGGAGGCCACCTGGCCTCCTTTTTCTTGCCGCTTATTTCACCCACTTTGTAACCCTCTATTGCCCCCTTCCTCTTCCCGTCTCGCGCCATGGTTCCCGGCGTGTCGCCCCCCATACCTCTTTGGTGGTTAAAAACAGCCCGTCACCTATACATAAGTGTGGGGTTTGGCCAGCAGGCAACCCCACTACACCAAACATCGACGAGGATACGCGATGAACATAAGAGTAAAACCTGTGTGGATTGCACTGGCATTGGCGAGCACAGGCGCACAAGCGGAACCGGTTCACGACTGGTATGCCGGGGTTGGCGGTGGCTGGGCCATTGCCCACAATCTGAATGATTTCAGTCAGGATGTCGGCAAGGATGCGACTGCGCTCTCCCTGTTTGGCGGCTACAACTTCACGGAAAATCTGGGGGCTGAGATTGGCTATCTCTCCACCGGTGACTGGGATATCAGCGGCCATGACTTCAACAGCAAGGGAGCCACGCTGTCAGTCATTGGCCGCCTGCCGCTCAGCGAGATGTTCTCGCTCTTTGCCGAGGGTGGTGGCTATATCTATCACGTCGAATCGGTCAATGGCGGGGACGACAACCTGGCGCCGCTGGCGGGTCTGGGAGTGACGGCCCGGCTCCATGACTGGGTCGATCTGCAGGCACGCTACCGCTACATAGTGCGCGTTGGCGATGATCCGGATAACGGCAAAGCCAACAGCGGGACCCAGCGCTGGGTCAGCGACATCAGCACCGCCACGCTGGAGCTGGTGATCCACCCGAACCGCAGCCAACCCAAAGAAGCGGCCCCCACGCCCGCCCCGGTCG
>NZ_QAJD01000039.1:107406-108590 GCF_003061465.1 Aeromonas sp. HMWF017 | reverse complement strand
CTCGCGTACGTTGCCAGGCCAGGAGTAGTCGAGCAGCACTCGCGCCGCCTCGACATCGAAATCCTTGAAGCGCTTGTTCTCCTCCTTGGCTGCTGGCGCGCACCCTGCTGCAAAGCTACGCCAAGGAGGAGAACAAGCGCTTCAAGGATTTCGATGTCGAGGCGGCGCGAGTGCTGCTCGACTACTCCTGGCCTGGCAACGTACGCGAGCTGCAGAACGTGGTGCGCAATATCGTGGTGCTCAATGACAAGGAGCTGGTGAGCCCGGATATTCTGCCGCCACCGCTCAATGGGGTGCGCCCCCAGCTGCCGGCTGCGATTGCGGCAGCGGTGGCATCGGCTCCGGCTGCCACCGGCGTGGCCAACGGGCCAATTCGTCCGCTCTGGCTGGTGGAAAAAGAGGTGATCGAACAGGCCATCGCCAGCTGTGACGGCAACATTCCCAAGGCGGCGGCACTGCTCGAGATCAGCCCCTCCACCATTTACCGTAAAAAGCAGGGGTGGGAGGAGTCCAATCGGGCTTGAACCATCTTGCCAGCAGAAAGGGCGGCTAGCGTGCCGCCCTTGCTATTTTGGGGGATCAGAGTTTGGCGAGGCGCTTGAGGCGGGCCAGTCGTTCCCCCTCGTTGGCGCTGAACCAGCGGTCCTGTGACAGCAAAAACCAGGCGCGGGAGAAGTATTCCGCGGCCAGCGGATCGTCCAGCACCAAGGCATTCTCCCCCAGCTCCTCGAACAGATAACCATCCTCAGGTTCGCCAGCCTCGGCCATATCGGCCTTGAGCTGGTGCAGCTCTGCCAGTGCCTGCTGGTGCTGACCCTGGGCCCGGGTCAGGCGAGCCAGACTCCAGCGAGCAATAAACGCCTTGGCCGGCTGGTTATGCTGCAGATGCCAGGCCAGGCACTTCTGTTGCTGGATTTTCGCCTCATCAAAGCGGCCCAATTCGAATAGGGTCCAGCCCTGATTGTTGTAAAGGGGGGCCAGCCAGCCACGCACCTTCTCGTCACTGCTGCGTTCCGCCAGCTCCATCGCCAGTTGATGCCAGCGGCTCTGCTCTTCCAGTGGTGCGGCGATGGCGATCATGTGAGCGGCGTCGATGGCGAGATAGGTTTCTTTCTCCTTGAGCCCCCATTGCCAGGCTTGTTCAAACAGCGGTTTGGCACTGGCTTTGTCGCCCGCCGAGTTAA
>NZ_QAJD01000039.1:57963-107376 GCF_003061465.1 Aeromonas sp. HMWF017 | reverse complement strand
AGTGCGCTGGCGGCGGGATCCTGATAATCCCACAGCGCCATGAAATCGGGCGGATTGTCCATTTGGCCTCCTTGCTGGTTATCCTGTCACCAAGATGCCTGCAGGCCATTGTTTGTACAAGGGGTGCCCGTCACAGAGCGCCCCTTGCATCATGCTAACTGCTGTGGCCGGTTGGTCAGTAGACCATGGCCAGGCTCATCAGCATCAGACCGAGGGCGGCAAAGGCCCCCTCCTTGATGGCGAGCCTTGGCACCAGCGCCTTGGGCAGGGCCGGAAACAGGCTCATGGCAAAGCCAAGGCCCGGCATCAACCAGTGGAATGCCGGATCGCGCAGGGTGGGATCGGCGGCTCCATTGATGATGATCAGCAAAATAAACAGGGTGAAGGCGGGGAGGATAAACCAGCGTACCCCACCGGCGGCGACCGCCCGCAGCGGCGAAATGCGATAGAGCAGCATGGTCACAAGGAACAGAACAAAAGGGGCCAGCAGATAGAGCGGAGCGGGGTTCATAACATCTTTCCTGAAAACTGATCGTCAAAAAACAGGGAGTCCGGTGCAAGAGGCGCAGGATTTAATCACTCTTCGCTGGTAATCACCAGCAGCCCGGGCCCGGGCTGTGAAGAGGATCCCGGATAAAGGTTTGCTAGCGCGTCTTAGTGCAACCAGAACCAGGCTGCAGCAAATCCCAGCCAGCTCAGCACCAGCAAGATCCAGGGCAGGGGATGCTGATGGCTTACTTCAACCACTTCAAGCTGATCGTCTTGCTCTTCGGGTTGTGGCGCACCCTGTGGTTGCCTGGTTTTGGCCTGCATTTTTTTCTGGCGGCTCGCTTCGCGGGCCCGAGCCTTCATCTGCTTCTTGTATTCATCGATGCCTTTCTGGATCCCTTGCGCGATAAGCTGGGTCTGCTCTTTGGTCTGCCCCGGCTTCTGGTTGGCACGGGCAATTTTCATCGCCTCCTGCTGAGTCTCGGGGGAAATCTTGTCGTACTTGGCCATCAAATCATCTCCTCGGGCATGGCTGGCTGGGGAGTATGCCATAAAGGGGCGTATACGTGGCGCCTCCTTGGTGCCGGAGAGGGGCAAGTGAGTGACCACTCAACAAAAAACCTGATAAATCAGCAGGAAGCCGGATGTTGGGCCGAAGATCACAATTAGCAGAATTTGTGAGTCATCGATGAAAAACGGTCATCTGTTGTTTGTTATATTGACGCCCGACCCGCTGGACAGGGTTGATAAATAACAAAACAATCAAGGTGATATGGAAATGAATAATAACTTTATCAAAGGCGGCGTGGCACTGGCCGTGCTTGCTGCACTGACTGGCTGTAATACCTCGAGCAATGACACCGTTGCACCCTGCACCGAAAATGTCTGCAAACTGACTATCCTGCACACCAACGATACCCACGGCCGTTTCTGGCACAATGCTGAAAATGAGTACGGTATGGCTGCCCAGAAGACTCTGGTCGAACAGCTGCGTGCCGATGCCAAGGCTGCTGGCAGTGACGTACTGGTTCTTTCCGGTGGTGATGTGAATACCGGCGTGCCGGAGTCCGATCTGCAGGACGCCGAGCCTGACTTCATGGCGATGAACAACATTCGCTACGATGCCATGGCAGTGGGCAACCATGAATTCGACAACCCTCTCAGCGTGCTGGAGAAGCAGCGCAAGTGGGCCCAGTTCCCCATGCTTTCGGCCAACATCTATGACAAGGCGAGCGGCAAACACTACTTTGATCCCTACAAGGTGTTCAAGCTGGAGAGCGGTCTCAAGGTCGCCGTACTGGGTCTGACTACCGAGGATACCGCCCAGCTGGTTGATCCCAACAACGTGCAGACCCTGGAGTTCCGCGATCCGACCAGCGAGGCGGCCAAACTGGGCCAGCAGATCCGCAGCAACAAGGAGGCCAATCTGGTCTTCGCCATCACACACATGGGCCATTACGAGAATGGTCAGCACGGCAGCAATGCGCCGGGCGATGTAGAGATGGCTCGTGCTCTGCCGGCAGGGACTCTGGATGCCATCATTGGTGGCCACTCCCAGAATCCGGTCTGTATGGAACCGGGTACCACCAACAAGTACGCCAATTTCAAGCCGGGTGATAACTGCCAGCCGGATCAGCAAAATGGCACCTGGATCATGCAGGCCCACGAGTGGGGCAAGTATGTGGGCCGTGCCCAGTTTGAGTACCAGAATGGCAAATTGACCCTGACCAGCTATGACCTGATCCCGGTCAACCTGATCAAGCGCAACGCCAAGGGCGAAGCGATCGATGCCAACGGCGCCGTAACCAAGGACCCGGCCAAGATGCAGTTCGTACAGGATGAGATCACCAAGGATCCCGAGCTGTATAACACCCTGCTGGGTTACCAGGAGAAAGGTCAGCAAGAGCTGAATGTCGTCATTGGCTCGGCAGATGGCTTACTGGTTGGTGATCGCAACTCGGTTCGCAACAAGCAGACCAACCTGGGTCGCCTCATCACCACGGCGACCAGCAGCAAGCTGGGTGTCGACTTTGGTATCGTCAACTCAGGCGGTGTGCGCGACAGCATCCCGGCCGGTGATATCACTTACCGCAGCGTGCTGCTGGTGCACCCGTTTGGCAACACGGTCAACAAGGCTGTCATGAAGGGAAGCGAGCTGGCGACCTATCTGGGCCAGGTGGCGAGCAAGACCCGCAATACCGGTGGTTATGCCCAGTTTGGCGGTATCAACATGGCGGTGGATTGCCAGGCCAAGAGCGTCAATATCACCAGTATCGGTGGCAAGGCGTTTGATCCGGCAGCAACCTACAGCTTCGCGATCCCGAGCTTCAGCGCCTCCGGTGGTGATGGCTATCCGAAGATCGATACCATCAACGCCGGGTTGGTGGATGCTGCCGTGCTGAAGGAGTACATCGAGATCAAGAAGACCATCAACGTGGCCGATTATCAGCCAGGCAATGAGGTGAGCTACCTGAACTCAGCCTCTACCGAAGGGTGTAACTAAGCTCTGTCGATTCGGTATCGTCACAACAGTAGTCACACTCTGCTGTCTTCTTAAAAAAATCCCCAGGCATTACCTGGGGATTTTTTCGAACCGTTACTGAATTTTCCTGTCTATTGCATCACATCGTGTCTCGTCAGGCTTGCAGCCAGCTTTCGATGCTGCGCTGGATGCCTGCATCGTCCAGACCGAGCAGGGCATAGATCTCCTGCTGGGTGCCCTGTTCGACGAAGCGATCCGGCAAGCCAAGGTTGAGCACCGGCTTGCACTGCTTGCTGCGCATCAGCAACTCGTTCACCGCCGAACCGGCGCCGCCCATGATGGCGTTGTCTTCCAGAGTGACGAACTGATCGTGGCTGGCTGCCAGCGACAGCACCAGCGCCTCATCCATCGGTTTGACGAAGCGCATGTCCACCAGAGTGGCATCCAGTGCCTCTGCGGCCGCTTTCGCGTGGTGCAGCAGGGTACCAAAGGCCAGAATAGCGGTGCCCTTGCCCTCTCGCAGGATTCGTCCCTTGCCAAGCGCCAGTGCCTGCATTTCTGACGAGATGGGGGCATCGCTCATACTGCTGCCGCGGGGGTAACGCACGGCGGCAGGGCCTTGATGGAGATAGCCGGTATAGAGCATCTGGCGGCACTCGTTCTCGTCAGATGGCGTCATCACCACCATGTTGGGCACGGTGCGCAGGAAGCTGATGTCGAACGCTCCCTGATGGGTCGGGCCATCGGCGCCCACCAGACCGGCCCGGTCGATGGCGAACAGCACCGGCAGATCTTGCAGTGCCACATCGTGGATCACCTGATCGTAGGCGCGCTGCAGGAAGCTCGAATAGATAGCCACCACCGGCTTCTTGTCGGCGATGGCGAGACCTGCGGCGAACGTGACCGCATGTTGCTCGGCAATCGCCACGTCGAAGTAACGATCCGGATATTGCTGGCTGAATTTCACCAGCCCCGAGCCTTCACGCATGGCGGGGGTGATACCGACCAGCTTCTCGTCTTTGGCGGCCATGTCGCACAGCCATTGGCCAAAGATGGCGGAGAAGGTGGGTTTGGCGGAGCTCGCTTTCGGCAGGGAACACTCGTCAGGATTGAACTTGGGCACAGCGTGATAACCGATGGGGTCTTTCTCCGCTGGCTCGTAACCCTTGCCCTTCTTGGTTTTGACGTGCAGCAACTGCGGGCCCTTGAGGTTGCGCATATTGCGCAGGGTCTCGACCAGTGCCTCGATATCGTGACCGTCGATGGGGCCGATATAGTTGAAGCCGAACTCCTCGAACAGGGTGCCGGGTACCACCATCCCCTTGAGGTGCTCTTCAGCCCGCTTGGCCAGCTCCTTGACCGGTGGCAGACCTGCTAACACCTTCTTGCCGCCTTCGCGGATGGTGGTGTAGAGCTTGCCTGACATGACCCGGGCCAGATGGTTGTTGAGCGCCCCGACATTCTCTGAGATGGACATCTCGTTGTCGTTGAGGATCACCAGCATGTCCTTGTGGACATCGCCGGCGTGGTTGAGCGCTTCAAAGGCCATCCCTGCGGTAATGGCACCATCACCGATCACTGCAACGACCTTGCGACCCAGCCCTTCACTCTCGGCGGCGACCGCCATACCGAGCGCCGCACCGATGGAAGTGCTGGAGTGGCCGACGGAGAGCACGTCGTATTCACTCTCGCCACGCCAGGGGAAGGGGTGCAGACCATCCTTCTGCCGGATGGTGTGGATCTGATCACGGCGCCCGGTCAGGATCTTGTGGGGATAGGCCTGATGGCCCACATCCCAGATCAGCCGATCGAACGGGGTGTTGTAGACGTAGTGCAGGGCCACGGTCAGTTCGACCGTGCCGAGACCGGAGGCAAAGTGTCCGCTGGAGCGGCTGACAGAGCGCAGCAGATATTCGCGCAGCTCGTTGCACAGCACCGGCAGCCGATCTTTGGGCAAGGAACGCAGCTCGACCGGAGTGTCCGCGAGGGCCAGGTTGGGGAAATTGCTAATATCAACGCTCATATTGTTACTGTTATCCAGCGTTTAGTTGGTTCGCTCGATGATGTAATCGGCAAACGCTTCCAGAATGTCGGTATTGTAGGGCAAGGATTGCAGGGCTGTTAAGGCTTTCCCATGCAGTTCGCGAGCCAGCTCACGGGCATTTTCGAGTCCGAGCAGGGCCGGATAGGTACTTTTCTCCAGCGCCAGGTCAGAACCTTGTGGCTTGCCCAAGGTGGCGGTATCACCTGTGATGTCAAGGATGTCATCCTGCACCTGAAAGGCGAGGCCAATTGCGGCGGCATAGGTTTGCAGGGCAGCCAGCGTGGCGTCATCGACATCGGCTTTGCACAGGGCGCCGAGCGCCACGGCACATTCAATCAGTGCACCGGTCTTGTGGCGGTGTACCTGCTCCAGCTCGGCGAGCGAGATCTGGCGCCCTTCGGCCTGCAGATCCAGCGCCTGACCGCCACACATACCCAAATAGCCGGAGGCGCGGGCGAGGGTACTCAGCATCCGCACCCGGTTGGCCATCAAGGAGTCGGGCATGGGGTGATCGGCCAGAATGGAGAACGCCAGGGTCTGCAGCGCATCACCGGCCAGAATGGCGGTTCCTTCGTCAAACGCCTTGTGAACGGTTGGCTGACCGCGACGCAGGTCGTCGTTATCCATGGCGGGCAGGTCATCATGCAGCAGGGAGTAGGCGTGGATGCACTCCACGGCAGCCGCGGGGCCATCCAGTAGTTCGCTCTTGACGCCCAGCATCTCGCCGACCGCGTAGACCAGAAACGGGCGAACCCGCTTGCCGCCCAGCAGCAGGCCGTAACTCATAGCATCGCGCAGACGCGGCGCCATGGCGGGCAAGGATTCAAGTTGTGCTGACAGACAGTCGTCAATACGCTGACGATGCAGACGGGAAAAATGGTCCAGCGCCACTCACTCCTCTCCTTGTTCTGGCTGGAAGGGGGCGAGCTGGTCACTGCCATCGGCTTGACTGAGCAGGATCTGGATCTTCTGTTCGGCCAGTTCCAGCTTCTGCTGACCGGCCCGTACCAGATGAACGCCTTGCTCGAACTGCTTGAGCGCCTCTTCCAGGGGTAGGGAACCTTGTTCCAGCTGATGAACGATGGTTTCCAGCTCTTCCAGAGTGGCATCAAAACTCAGACGGTCGATTTTTTTACTGGCCATGTCCATCCTCGGGGATTGAAAAAAACGGCTTATATTAACATCGACCGTCCACAGGGGGGAGGCAGAAAAGCATCGCCCCCTCAAACTCTCGCTAAACTGGCCGATAATGAGCCATCATTCTCAGTGGATGCATGCTTGCCGCTAGGGTCGCAATAGCAGAAAATTCAACAAACTATAATTAGGCATAAGAACCGGTGACAGGAGTAGGGACGTGGATCTAGGCAGTCTGATAGGGATAGTGCTGGGTTTCGGGGTGGTGGTGTACGGCATGCTGCTGGGTGGGCCCATGAGCATGTATGTGGATATGCCATCGGTCTACATCACCATCTTTGGTTCCATCTTCATTGCCATGATGAAATTTAACCTTGGCCAGTTTTTTTTGGCTATCAAGGTCGGTGGTAAAGCCTTTATGTACAAGGGCGACAAGCTCGATGATCTGATTACCAAAGCCGTCGAGCTGGCAGATGCCGCCCGCAAAGGGGGTTTTCTGGCACTGGAGGCCGCAGAGATCCCCAATGCATTTATGAAAAAAGGGATCGATATGCTGGTCGATGGTCACGATGCGAGCGTGGTGCGCACCGTGTTGGAGAAAGACATCGATTTGACGGCCGAACGTCATGCTATCGCGATCAAGGTATTTCGTTCTTTGGCTGATTTAGGGCCCGCCATGGGGATGATAGGTACGTTGGTGGGTCTGGTGGCCATGCTGGCCAACATGAGTGACCCCAAGTCGATCGGGCCTGCGATGGCGGTGGCCTTGCTTACCACTCTTTATGGCGCAGTGCTTGCCAACATGATTGCGATCCCGATTGCCGACAAGCTGGAGCTGCGCAGCGGGGAGGAGAAGCTCAGTCGTACCCTGATCCTCGATGCCATCATGGGGATTCAGGATGGCCAGAACCCGCGGGTGATCCAGTCCATGCTGCAAAACTATCTGAACCAGTCCAAACGCAATAACGGCGCCGAGTAAGGGGGCAACATGTCTGATTGCAAATGCCCACCGCCTGGCTTACCCGCGTACATGGGGACCTTTGCCGACCTCATGTCGCTGCTGATGTGTTTCTTCGTGCTGTTGCTCTCCTTTGCCGAGATGGATGTGCAGAAGTTCAAGCAAATCGCCGGCTCTATGGAGAAGGCATTCGGGGTACAGAACATCCTCGAAGTGAAAGATATTCCCAAGGGAACCTCGGTGATTGCCCAGGAGTTCAGGCCCGGTCGCCCGGAACCCACGCCGATTGATACCGTGATGCAGCAGACCATCGATTTGACCCAGACCGAACTGGAGTTTCTGCCCGGCGAGGCGGATCAGGCAGGTGGTCAGGACAAGAGTGATGGCAAGCAGACGGGGGGCGATACCGCGCAGGATGCAAAGAAGGCGCAAGAACAGTCCAATACCCTGGCCAAAGCCCTCGCCGAGCAGATGAAAGATCAGATCCAGGATGGCGCCATCGAAATTGAGGCGCTGGGCCAGCAGATCATCATCCGGATCAGGGAAAAAGCGTCTTTCCCGGCCGGTTCGGCATTTCTGCAGCCACAGTTCTGGCCGGTCATTCGCAAGGTAGCGACCCTGCTCAAGGATGTGCCGGGTGAAATCACCATCTCCGGTCACACCGACAACGTGGCGACCGAAGATGAGCTGTTCCAGTCCAACTGGGAGTTGTCGTCGCAACGGGCGGTGGCGGTGGCGCACCAGATGCTGAAGGTCCCCGGTTTTGATCAGGGACGACTTGTGGTGCAGGGGATGGCGGATTCCCAACCATTGGTGCCCAATACGACCCCGGAAAATCGTCGGATGAACCGGCGGGTGGAGATCGCCATCATGCAGGGCAAACCGACCGTTTCGGCCCCCATTTCCGTACCGGAAGGGAAGTAAGCGAAGGGAATGCCGATGACGCAAGTGGGATCTGCATCAGGGGGCTGACGTGGATTTTGTGTTGGCTTCATATTAAGATGCCTCATCCGAACCGATTGCTGCGGCCTCCTTGCAGATGGCCGCAGTTTCTATTTTCAAGCAACCCAGGTTTCGACTATGAATCATACTCCGATGACTGTTCGCGGCGCTGAGAAGCTGCGCGAAGAGCTCGATTATCTCAAGACCGAGCTTCGTCCCCAGATTATCGAAGCGATTGCCGATGCCCGTGAGCACGGCGATCTGAAGGAAAACGCCGAATACCATGCCGCTCGCGAGCAGCAGGGGTTCTGTGAAGGCCGCATTCAGGAGATTGAAGCCAAGCTCTCCAATGCGCAGGTGATCGATGTCACCAAGATGACCAACAACGGCCGCGTGATTTTTGGCGCGACTGTGACTCTGCTCAAGAGCGAGACAGAGGAAGAGGTGGTTTACCGCATCGTGGGTGACGATGAGGCTGATATCAAACAGAACCTCATCTCTGTCAACTCCCCCATTGCCCGCGCCCTGATTGGCAAGGAAGTGGACGATGTTGCAATCGTCAAGACGCCGGGCGGTGATGTGGAATACGAAGTGCTGGAAGTCGCTTATATCTAAGCGAATGCTATAGACGATGAAACAGGGGGGCTGGCGCTCCCCTGTTTGTATTTATCTATATGATTATTGATAAAAATCAGGACAGATACGCCTCGGTAAAGGCGTCCTGATGACGCTGAAACAACCAGTGGCGCAGCCGTTCGATGTTGCTCTCGCTCATTTGAAAGCTCAGCGCCCAGGTGGCATGGTCGGCATTGGCTTTAATGCGCCTAACCAGTCGTCCCTGCAGTGGAAGAGGGGCCTCTTGCTCGATGCAGAGCTCGCCGTTGATGGGGGTATCGGCCACCATGTCGATTGGCAAATTTTCTACGATGAGGCCGTTGAGGGAGAGGCTGAGTACCTGAAATAGGCCCAGCTCGCTGCATAGCTTGGCTTTTTGGGTGAGACGCCAGGCGCGCGGTTGCGCAAATCCCAACTCCCTGATGACCGGTGCAGATAACCGGGGCTCGACGAAGCCATCTTCCCCTTGGGTAAAGCTCAGGGGAAAACGCAGCTGATGGCCTGCGAAGCGGGCTTCGAGTACAAGGTGTTCGGCTTTTTGCAGCAAGCCAAGCATGGGGGCATCGAGGTGACCACTCAGAACATGGGTGTCCTGATTGCTCCCCAAGTCCCGCAGCATGGCCAGCTCATCGTCGGTCAGAATAGGATGGTGAGCCATAATGCGTGTCCGGAAGTATTCATCGCAGGTTAAGGGCTTTGCGACTACTTTGGCAAGCGACTCGGGAAGAAGTGGAATAAGGAAAGAGCGATGCTCTTTCCTTTTACTTGCGGGGCAGCTGGATTTTGGGTTCGTTGGCTTGACGATAAATGGTCAGCACATGACCCATGCTTTGCACCTTGATTGAACCGGTTTCACGGACGATAGCATCCATAACCAGTTGTTTCATTTCGCGATCTTCAGAGGCAACCTTAACCTTGATCAGCTCGTGATGGTTCAGTGCCAGATCGATCTCGGCCAGTACACCTTCGGTCAGACCATGCTGACCCAGCAGGACGACAGGCTTGAGGCTATGGGCAAGGCCCTTGAGGTACTGTTTCTGTTTATTGTTGAGAATCATCGCAATTTCTTCATAAGTCAGGGTTGAAAGGGGCGTATTCTACCCCCACTTAGCCCTTAATACTAATAACCCTTGTGGTTTTTTAAAGTCGATTATCATGACCCAGAAAAAACGTTCCCCCAGTTCAACACGCTGGTTAAAAGAACATTTCGACGATCAATACGTCAAAAAAGCCCAGAAAATGGGTCTGCGTTCTCGTGCTGTTTTCAAGATTGACGAGATCCAGGGCAAGGATCGCTTGCTGAAACATGGCATGACCGTAGTGGATTTGGGTGCCGCCCCCGGTGGTTGGTCCCAGTTCGCGGTTGAACAGGTTGGTGATTCGGGTCGCGTCATCGCATGTGACATTTTGCCGATGGATCCCATTGCTGGTGTCGATTTCCTGCAAGGGGACTTTCGGGAGGAAACTGTACTCGGCGCTTTGCTGGAGCGAGTGGGTCCCGACAAGGTCGATGTCGTGATGTCTGATATGGCGCCCAACATGAGCGGTACCCAGCAGGTGGATCAGGCTCGCGCTATGTATCTGGTCGAGCTGGCGCTGGACATGTGCAATCAGGTATTGCGTAGTGACGGCAGTTTCGTAGTGAAGGTGTTTCAGGGAGAGGGCTTTGATGCCTATCTCAATGAAATTCGTAAACTTTTCTCCGCTGTCAAAATTCGTAAACCAGACTCATCCCGCGCCAGATCACGGGAAGTCTACATTGTGGCTACCGGTTTTAAACTGTAGTACCCTAACCTTCATCGTTAACTGTCAGTCTGCGAGGTTACTGATTTGAGTGACATGGCGAAAAACTTAATCCTGTGGCTGGTCATCGCCGTCGTTTTGATGTCGGTGTTCAATAGCTTCAGCCCCAGCGATACCACCAGTCGCCAGCTGGACTATTCCAGCTTCGTTAAAGAGGTGACCCAAGAGCAGATCCGTGAAGTGCGGATGGACGGTAAGGTCATTAATGGCGTCAAGCGTACTGGTGAACGATTCACCACCATCATCCCGGCGCCGGATCCCCAGCTGCTCAACGACATGCTCAATCACAATGTCAAAGTGATGGGCGAGAAGCCGGAAGAGCCGTCTCTGTTGACCTCTATCTTCATCTCCTGGTTCCCGATGCTGCTGCTGATCGGTGTCTGGGTATTCTTCATGCGTCAGATGCAGGGCGGCGGTGGCAAAGGTGCCATGTCGTTCGGCAAGAGCAAGGCTCGCCTGATGAGCGAAGATCAGATCAAGACTACCTTTGCTGATGTTGCAGGTTGCGATGAAGCCAAGGAAGAGGTGAAGGAGCTGGTCGACTATCTGCGCGACCCGAGCAAATTTCAGAAACTGGGTGGCAAGATCCCGACCGGTGTGCTTCTGGTGGGTCCTCCCGGTACCGGTAAGACCCTGCTGGCCAAGGCCATTGCGGGCGAGGCCAAGGTGCCGTTCTTCACCATCTCAGGTTCCGATTTCGTGGAGATGTTCGTCGGTGTCGGTGCCTCCCGGGTACGTGACATGTTCGAACAGGCCAAGAAATCCTCCCCCTGCATCATCTTCATCGATGAAATTGATGCGGTCGGTCGCCAGCGTGGCGCCGGTCTGGGTGGTGGTCATGATGAACGTGAGCAGACTCTTAACCAGATGCTGGTCGAGATGGATGGCTTTGAAGGCAATGAAGGCATCATCGTCATTGCTGCCACCAACCGTCCTGACGTACTGGATCCGGCACTGCTGCGTCCGGGCCGTTTCGACCGTCAGGTTGTGGTCGGTCTGCCGGATGTCCGTGGTCGCGAGCAGATCCTGAAAGTGCACATGCGCAAAGTTCCGCTGGCGGATGACGTCAATCCGGCACTGATTGCCCGTGGTACCCCCGGTTTCTCCGGTGCTGACCTTGCCAACCTGGTAAACGAAGCTGCGCTCTTCTCAGCTCGCGAAAGTCGCCGTGTGGTCTCTATGGCCGAGTTCGAGAAGGCCAAGGACAAGATCATGATGGGTGCGGAACGCCGCTCCATGGTGATGAAAGAGTCCGAAAAAGAGATGACTGCGTATCATGAAGCCGGTCACGCCATCATTGGTCGTCTCGTGCCTGACCATGACCCGGTTTACAAGGTCTCTATCATTCCGCGCGGTCGTGCGCTGGGTGTGACCATGTATCTGCCGGAGCAGGATCGCTGGAGCCACTCCAAGCAGCATCTGGAGTCAATGATCTCCAGCCTGTATGGCGGTCGCCTGGCAGAAGAGCTGATCTATGGTGCCGAGAAGGTTTCTACTGGCGCTTCCAACGACATCGAGCGAGCGACCGACATTGCACGCAAGATGGTGACCCAGTGGGGTATGTCCGAGCGTCTCGGCCCAATGCTCTACGCGGAAGAAGATGGTGAAGTGTTCCTCGGTCGCAGCATGGCCAAGGCCAAGCACATGTCCGACGATACCGCTCGCGTCATCGATGCCGAGGTCAAGCAGGTCATCGACCGCAACTACGCCCGTTCCAAGCAGATCCTGCTGGATAACATGGACGTGTTGCACAGCATGAAAGATGCGCTGATGAAGTACGAGACCATCGACGCCAAACAGATCGATGATCTGATGGCGCGTCGCGAGGTACGTGCTCCGAGCAACTGGCATGACGAGCACGGTGATACCCCGCAAGGCGGTTCCACCGTGGCTGCCGAGGCCAAGCCTGCCGATGAGGCTGCACCGGTGGCGGATGTCACTATCGACAAAGCCAACGACGCTCCGGCCAAATAATCGTGAATCTCCAAACCCCGGGCTTGCCCGGGGTTTTTCTTTATCAGATGGACATGAAAATGCAGTTAACCAGCAAGGGGCTCAGCCTTTCCCTCGATCGTCCCCATGTGATGGGGATCCTCAATGTAACGCCCGACTCCTTCTCTGATGGCGGTAATTTCAACCAGTTTGAACGGGCAATGGCCCATGCGCGCCAGATGGTCTCTGACGGTGCGACCCTCATCGACATCGGTGGCGAGTCAACCCGCCCTGGTGCGCCCGATGTGAGCGAGCAGGAGGAGCTGGACAGGGTCATTCCTGTCGTGGAACAGATGGTCCGTGAGCTGGATGTGATGATCTCCCTCGATACCTCCAAAGCGGCGGTGATGCGGGAGGGTTGCAAGGCGGGAGCCCATCTGATCAACGATGTGCGGGCACTGCAAGCACCTGGAGCACTGCAAGCCGCGGCCGAAGCTCGGGTTCCGGTCTGTCTGATGCATATGCAGGGGCAGCCGAGAACCATGCAGGTCGAGCCGCACTATGAGGACCTGATCGGGGAGGTTCGCGCCTTCTTTGATGAGCGTATTGCGGCTTGTCTGGCGGTCGGGATCCGTCGTGAAGAGCTGTTGCTGGATCCGGGATATGGCTTTGGCAAAACCCTTGCACACAACTATCAGCTGTTGGCGGCTCAAAAGGAACTGCTTGATTATGGCTTGCCGCTATTGGTGGGGATGTCGCGAAAGTCTATGATAGGCAACCTGCTGGGCCGTCCGGTGGATGAGCGTCTGGCGGGCAGTCTGGCATGCGCCCTTATCGGCATGCAGCATGGGGCCCGCATCATCAGGGTACACGATGTACGGGAGACCATGGACGCATTGCGCGTCGGTTGGCTGGCAATGACGGGACAAGATTTTATTTCCAGATAATAAAGAGAACAGACAATGGCAAGAAAGTATTTCGGTACCGATGGTGTGCGTGGCAAGGTTGGCGAATACCCGATCACTCCTGATTTTGTAATGAAATTGGGTTGGGCTGCCGGCAAGGTGCTCTCCAAGAAGGGCACCAAAAAGGTGCTGATTGGAAAAGATACCCGCATCTCCGGTTACATGCTGGAATCCGCGCTGGAAGCGGGGCTCTCTGCGGCAGGCCTCAAGGCCATTCTGATGGGGCCCATGCCCACGCCGGCGGTTGCCTACCTGACTCGCACTTTCCGTGCCGAAGCTGGCATCGTCATCAGCGCTTCCCACAACCCCTTCTACGACAACGGCATCAAGTTCTTCTCCGCCGATGGCACCAAGCTGCCCGATGATGTCGAGCTGGCTATCGAAGCCGAGCTGGATCACGAGCTCAAGTGTGTTGAGTCTGCTGAGCTTGGCAAAGCGGTGCGCATTGATGATGCTGCCGGTCGCTATATCGAATTTTGCAAGAGCACCTTCCCCTCCCACATGAATCTGGATGGGGTGAAAATGGTGGTCGACTGTGGCCACGGTGCCACTTACCACATTGCGCCGTCGGTTTTCCGCGAGCTGGGTGCTGAAGTGATCACCATGGGCTGTGCCCCGGATGGTCTCAACATCAACGATGGTGTCGGTTCGACTGCGCCTGACGCGTTGGTTGCCAAGGTTCTGGAGTGCAAGGCTGATCTGGGGGTTGCCTTTGATGGTGATGGTGACCGTCTGATCATGGTCGACCACACCGGCTACCTCATCGACGGTGATGAAGTGCTCTATATCATCGCACGCGATGCTCTGCGCAATGGTCGCCTCAAGGGGGGCGTAGTCGGCACCCTGATGGCCAACATGGGTCTGGAACTGGCGCTGCAAACCCTGGGCATTCCGTTTGCCCGTGCCAAGGTGGGTGACCGCTATGTGCTGGAGATGATGGAAGAGAAGGGCTGGCGCATCGGTGGCGAGAACTCCGGCCACATTATCTGTCTGGATCAGACCACTACGGGTGATGGCATCGTAGCCGCCTTGCAGGTGCTTACCGCCATGCGCAGTGCCGAGATGCCGCTGGCCAAGCTGCGCTCCGGCATGAGCAAGTTCCCGCAGGTGCTGGTTAATGTTCGTTTTGCCGAAGGCAAGGATCCGCTGGCCGCTGATGCTGTCATGGCTGAGGTTGCCAAGGTGGAACAGGAGCTGGCTGGTCGTGGTCGCGTACTATTGCGTAAATCAGGTACCGAACCGCTGATCCGGGTCATGGTCGAAGGGGAGCATGAACAGCAGGTGCGTGACATGGCTCAGCGCATCGCCAAGCAGGTTGAATCGGCGTTTTAATGAACAACCAGGGCGGCTTTTTAGCCGCCCTGGTTGTATCTTGTTCAAACGATTCAAAAATTTAAAAATAGCACTTGTCAGCTGAGCATCCTCTGGATATTATCAGCCCCGCTTTCGCAAGGGAGTTGCCGATGGGACATCGCAAGCCGTTTGTAGCAGCCAACTGGAAGTTGCACGGTAGTAGGTCGCAGTTAGAGCGGTTTACGAGTCAGTGCCTAAACGGTGTTGACGGAAAAGTAGATGTGGTTCTCTGTCCTTCCCATGTGCATCTCGACTTTAGTGCTTCACTACTCAATGAGCAGAAGGTAATAAAGTTGGGGGCTCAGAATGTGAGTCAGCACGCTACTGGCGCTTACACTGGAGAAATCTCGTGTCAGATGCTGGTTGAGGCAGGGTGTCGTTACGTATTGGTAGGGCACTCCGAGCGCAGGCGTCTCTTTGGTGAGACCAGTTTTATCGTCGCAGAGAAGTTTGCGGCAGCCAGAGCGGCAGGCTTGATTCCCATCCTCTGTTTAGGTGAATCAGGGGCGGCAAGGCAGGCGAGAAGAGCCTTCGAGGTGCTCGCTGAAGAGCTGGATATCGTCATAGAGAAAAATGGCGCGATGGCTTTCGATAATGCTATCATCGCCTACGAGCCGATTTGGGCTGTAGGTACAGGTAAATGCGCCACACCCGAGCAGGCACAAGAGGTTCATTCCTTTATACGTGGTCGCTTGGCGGAGGATACTCCGGTAATAGGTGAGAAAGTTAGAATCATCTATGGTGGGAGCGTAACGCCGAGCAACGCGAGAGATTTGTTTGCACAGCCCGACATTGATGGCGGACTGATTGGCGGAGCAAGCCTCGATAGCGATGCGTTTTTAGGAATTGTTGAAGCGGCAAAGGGTGCAAGTTAAATGTACGAGATTCTTTTAGTCGTTTATCTGCTGGTTTCACTGGCTCTGATTGGTCTGGTGATGATTCAGCAAGGTAAAGGGGCTGATATGGGCGCCTCCTTCGGCGCAGGGGCATCGAACACAGTATTCGGCTCCGGTGGTTCAGGCAGTTTCCTGACCCGAACAACAGCAATTTTGGCTACTCTGTTTTTCGTTATCAGCTTGGTGCTCGGATCTATGTCCAGCAACAAGGTCAATCAGGGTAGTGAGTGGGAAAATCTGCAACAAACCCAACAGGTTGAGCAGACCAAAGCGCCAGTGAAGAAAGATACTGACGTTCCCGAGTAAGAGTTTTGCCGTGGTGGTGGAATTGGTAGACACGCTATCTTGAGGGGGTAGTGCTCTAGGGTGTGCGGGTTCGAGTCCCGCCCACGGCACCAATTAAGCAGTGAGCTCGGGAAACCGAGTGTATTATAGCCAGTCAGTCTTGTATCAAGAGAGTGAAGTGGCTATAATCTCGCACGATTTCGGACGCGGGGTGGAGCAGCATGGTAGCTCGTCGGGCTCATAACCCGAAGGTCGTCGGTTCAAATCCGGCCCCCGCAACCAAATTTCACGCATTTCCTACGCTCAGGAAGGCGGTCGCTGCGAGGCGACAATCAGGGTAAAGCGCCAAGCCCCGATTTGACATCGGGGCTTTTTGTTATGTGCAATTTACTCTGAATCGATATCTATCTGGGCTTTATGCCCTTTTTTTGTTTTTCGGAGGGTGACTTTGGCTACGTTGGAACAACGTTTGACCGATCTGCTTGAGGCTCCGGTCGTTGCCTTGGGTTTTGAACTTTGGGGTATTGAGTTTATCCGTGCGGGTAAACACTCCACCTTGCGTGTCTATATCGACGGCGAGCAGGGTGTGACTGTCGAGAACTGTGCTGAGGTCAGCCATCAGGTTGGCGCCATCATGGACGTCGAAGATCCCATCACCGAGGAGTACTACCTCGAGGTATCCTCCCCAGGCCTGGATCGTCCCCTGTTCAAGGTTGCCCATTTCGAAAAATACGTTGGCCAAGAGGCGGCGGTAACGCTTCGGATGGCAACAAACAACCGCCGCAAGTTCAAAGGCGTAATCAAAGCTGTGCAAGGCGACATGATCACCCTGACAGTAGATGGTAAGGACGACGTGTTGGCTTTCACCAATATCCAAAAAGCGAACATAGTGCCGAACTTTGGTTAACGAGGCTATCGGATATGAATAAAGAGATTTTGCTGGTCGTTGACGCAGTATCCAACGAGAAAGCGGTACCCCGCGAGAAGATCTTCCAGGCTCTGGAAACCGCGCTGGCGACTGCGACCAAGAAGAAATATGAAGGCGAGATTGAAGTTCGGGTCGAAATCGATCGCAAGACCGGTGACTACGACACTTATCGCCGCTGGGTAGTTATTGCGGATCAAGCCGCGATGGAGAACCCCTATGCTGAAATCACCCTGGAAGCGGCGCAGATTGATCAGCCGGAGATCCAGATCGGTGAGTATGTTGAAGACCAGATCGACTCTGTGACCTTCGACCGTATCACTACCCAGACCGCCAAGCAGGTTATCGTGCAGAAAGTGCGCGAAGCCGAGCGTTCACAAGTAGTTGATCAGTTTAAAGATAAAGAAGGCACCATCATCAGTGGTGTGGTCAAGAAGAGTAACCGCGACAACGTCATCTTGGATCTGGGCAGCAATGCTGAAGCCGTGATCTTCCGTGATGACATGCTGCCGCGTGAAACCTTCCGCCCGGGTGACCGTGTCCGTGGCCTGCTGTATGCAGTGCGTCCGGAAGCCCGTGGTTCCCAGCTGTTTGTCAGCCGTTCCAGCCCGGACTTCCTGAAAGAGCTGTTCCGTATCGAAGTACCGGAGATCGGTGAAGAGATGATCGAAATCATGGGCGCTGCCCGTGATCCGGGTTCCCGCGCCAAGATCGCGGTGAAGACCAACGATCGTCGTATCGACCCGATCGGTGCCTGTATCGGTATGCGTGGCGCCCGTGTGCAAGCTGTCTCCGCCGAGCTGAGCGGTGAGCGCGCTGACATCGTGCTGTACGATGACAACCCGGCCCAGTACGTGATCAATGCCATGGCACCTGCCGATGTGGCCTCCATCATCGTTGATGAAGACAACCACACCATGGATATCGCCGTGGAAGCTGCCAACCTGGCTCAGGCCATCGGTCGCAATGGTCAGAACGTGCGTCTGGCCTCCCAGCTGACCGGTTGGGAGCTGAACGTGATGACCGTTGAGGACATGCGTGCCAAGCACCAGGCCGAAAACGACCGCATCATGAACCTGTTCACCAGCACCCTGGACATCGACGACGATTTCGCCGGTCTGCTGATGGAAGAGGGCTTCTCTACCCTGGAAGAGATCGCCTTTGTACCGGTCAACGAGCTGCTGGCTATCGACGGTCTGGATGAAGACATGGTCGAAGAGCTGCGCAAGCGCGCCAAAGATGCCCTGACTACCAAGGCACTGGCCAAAGAAGAGTCTTTCGATGGCGTTGAGCCGTCCGAAGAGCTGCTCAATCTGAACGGTCTGAGCCGCGAACTGGCTTACGCTCTGGCGGGCCGTGGCGTTGGCACCCTGGAAGATTTGGCTGAGCAAGGTATCGATGACCTTGCTGATATTGAAGGGCTGACTGCCGAGAAGGCAGGTGAGCTCATTATGGCTGCTCGCAATATCTGTTGGTTCGGAGAAGAGCAGTCCGAGTAAGATCAAACGGAGGAAAATGAATGGCAGAAGTATCAGTCAAACAACTTGCCACTGACATCGACACACCGGTTGATCGTCTTCTCCAGCAGTTTGTCGATGCCGGTATCAGCAAGAGCAAGGCCGACGACATGGTCAGCGAGTCTGAGAAACAGGCTCTGCTGGCACACCTGAAGAAACAGCATGGAGGTGACGAGGTCGCCGCTCCTGCCCGCATGACCTTGCAGCGCAAGACCAAGAGCACCATCAGTGTTCAGGGGACTGGCGGCAAGAACAAGGAAGTGCAGGTAGAAGTGCGCAAGTCTCGCACCTATGTAAGACGCTCGGCGCTGGAAGATGAACAGCGTCAGGCGGAAGCCGAGGAAACAGCGCGTTTGGAAGCAGAAGAAAAAGCTCGTCGCGAGGCCGAAGAGAAGGCTCGCCTCGAAGCTGAAGAGAAGGCTCGCCGTGAGGCTGAGCAGGCTCGTCGTGAAGCTGAGGAAAAGGCGCGGATCGAGGCACAATCAAAGGCTCGACAGGCTTCACAGCCCGCCAAAGCAGCCAGTAGCACAGCTCAGCAAGAGGCAGAAAAGATGGCCAAGCGCGAAGCAGAAGAACTGAAGCGCCAACAGGAACAAACAGCTTTGAAAAAAGCTGAAGAACTCGCCGCGAAGAAAGCCGAAGAGGCTCGTCTCATGGCGGAACAGAACGCAGCCCGCTGGGCTGAAGAAGAGGCCGCTCGCGCCAAAGAGAGCAGCGACTACCATCTGACCACCAACAAGCATGCGCAAGCCGCAGAAGACGAGTTGGATCGGAAAGAAGAGACCAGCCGCCGCACTGCCGCAGCTGCCAAGGCACCGAAGAAAGCCGGTCGTCGTGAAGATGATCGCGACTCTCGCAACCCGCGTGCCCGCAAAGGCAAGCGCGGCAAGGTCGCCATGCCGAACGCCATGAAGCACGGCTTCAACAAGCCGGCTGCCGTGGTGAACCGCGACGTCGTCATCGGCGAGACCATCACTGTGGCCGAGCTGGCCAACAAGATGGCCGTCAAGGGCGTTGAAGTCATCAAGGTGATGATGAAGATGGGTGCCATGGCCACCATCAACCAGGTGATCGATCAGGAGACCGCTCAGCTGGTCGCCGAGGAGATGGGTCACAAGGTTGTGTTGCGTCGTGAGAACGAGCTGGAAGAGGCGGTACTGTCCGATCGTGACGAGACCTCCGAAGCCAAGCCGCGCGCACCGGTCGTTACCATCATGGGTCACGTTGACCATGGTAAGACCTCGCTGCTCGACTACATTCGTAAAGCCAAGGTTGCTGCTGGCGAAGCCGGTGGTATTACCCAGCATATCGGTGCTTACCACGTCCAGACTGACAGTGGCATGATCACCTTCCTGGATACCCCGGGTCACGCGGCGTTTACCTCCATGCGTGCTCGTGGTGCCAAGGCGACCGATATCGTTGTTCTGGTTGTTGCAGCTGACGACGGCGTGATGCCGCAAACCATCGAAGCTATCCAGCACGCCAAGGCTGCCGGTGTGCCGCTGGTTGTGGCGGTCAACAAGATCGACAAGCCGGAAGCGGATCCGGATCGCGTCAAGACCGAACTGGCCCGTTACAACGTCATGTCCGAAGATTGGGGTGGAGACTGCCAGTTCGTGCACGTGTCCGCCAAGTCCGGCGAAGGCATCGACGACCTGCTGGAAGCCATCCTGATCCAGGCCGAAGTACTGGAGCTGAAAGCGGTGGTTGATGGCATGGCCAACGGCGTCGTGATCGAATCCTTCCTGGATAAAGGTCGTGGTCCGGTTGCTACCGTACTGGTACAAGAAGGTACTCTGCGTCAGGGCGACATCGTTCTGTGTGGTCTCGAGTACGGCCGTGTTCGCGCCATGCGTGACGAACTGGGTCGCGAGATCAAGGAAGCGGGTCCGTCCCTGCCGGTGGAAATCCTGGGTCTGTCCGGCGTTCCCTCTGCCGGTGACGAAGCCACCGTTGTCCGTGACGAGAAGAAAGCCCGTGAAGTGGCGCTCTATCGTCAGGGCAAGTTCCGCGAAGTCAAGCTGGCTCGCCAGCAGAAGGCCAAGCTGGAAAACATGTTCGCCAACATGACCGAGGGCGAAGTGTCCGAAGTGAACGTGGTGATCAAGGCCGACGTACAAGGTTCTGTGGAAGCGATCTGCGATGCGCTGGTCAAACTCTCCACCGACGAAGTGAAGGTGAAGATCGTGGGTTCCGGCGTAGGTGGTATCACCGAAACCGACGCGACCCTGGCAGCTGCCTCCAGCGCCATTCTGGTTGGCTTCAACGTCCGTGCCGACGCTTCTGCGCGCAAGGTCATCGAATCCGAGAGCCTGGATCTGCGTTACTACTCCGTCATCTATGACCTGATCGACGAAGTGAAGCAGGCCATGAGCGGCAAGCTGGCCCCTGAGTATCGTCAGGAGATCATCGGTCTGGCTGAAGTGCGTAGCGTCTTCAAGTCTCCGAAGTTCGGCGCCGTTGCCGGCTGTATGGTTACCGAAGGTGTGGTCAAGCGTTCCAACCGTATCCGTGTTCTGCGTGACAACGTGGTTATCTATGAAGGCGAGCTGGAATCCCTGCGCCGCTTCAAGGATGACGTCAACGAAGTTCGCAACGGCTACGAGTGTGGTATCGCGGTCAAGAACTACAACGACGTGCGCGAAGGCGACCAGATCGAAGTTTACGAGACTGTTGAAATCCAACGGACTCTGTAAGCCGAGAGTTAGACAAAATAGGGGGCCGCGGCCCCCTTTTATCGCAGGATAGAATATGGCCAGAGAATTCAGCCGGACCCGTCGGGTCGGACAGCAGATCCAGCGTGAAATCGCGCTGATCCTGCAGCGCGAGGTGAAAGACCCGCGCATCGGCATGGTGACCGTTTCCGATGTGGAAGTGTCCCGTGACCTCAACTATGCCAAGATTTACGTCACCTTCTTGCAGCTGGAAAATGATGCCGAGCGCATCAAGGAAGGCTTGCTGGGTCTGACCGAAGCAGCCGGATATATCCGTAGTCTGCTGGGCAGTGCCATGCGTCTGCGCGTGGTGCCCGAGCTGCGTTTCTACTACGACCAGACCCTGGTCGAGGGGATGCGTCTCTCCAACCTGGTGACCAACACTGTGCGTGAAGACAAGCGTCGCATGGCCGAATCCGGTCGTGACGAAGAAGCTGAATCCGCACCGGATGATACGACTGAGGATAAAGCCTGAGATGACCCGAAGACGTCGTTTCAAGGGCCGTGATGTGCACGGCATTCTGCTGCTGGACAAGCCGACCGGCCTGACCTCCAACGATGTGTTGCAGAAGGTCAAGCGCATCTACAACGCTGCCAAGGCCGGTCACACCGGCGCACTGGATCCGCTGGCGACCGGCATGCTGCCGATCTGCCTCGGTGAGGCCACCAAGTTCTCCCAGTATCTGCTGGAAGCGGACAAACGCTATGAGGTGACCGCCAAACTGGGCGAGCGCACCAACACCAGCGACTCCGATGGTGAGGTGGTCTCCACCCGTCCGGTGAACGTGGCTGTCGGTACCCTGATCGAGGCGCTGGACCAGTTCCGCGGCCCCATCATGCAGGTGCCGTCCATGTACTCCGCGCTCAAGCACAACGGCCGTCCGCTCTACGAATATGCCCGCGAAGGCATCGAGATCGAGCGTGAAGCCCGTCCCATCACCGTATTCGAGCTCAAACTGCTGAGCTTTGAAGGTGATGAAGTGCGCCTTGAAGTGCACTGCAGCAAAGGCACCTACATCCGCTCTCTGGTGGATGATCTGGGTGAAGTGCTGGGCTGTGGCGCCCACGTGACCCAGTTGCGCCGTACCCAAGTGGCCAGCTATCCGTACGAGCGGATGCTGACTCTGGAGCAGCTCGAGTGCATCTTCGAGCAGGCCAAGGCCGAGAGTATCCCGCCGCGCGAGCAGCTGGATCCGCTGTTGCTGCCGATGGACACCGCCGTAGCAAGCTTGCCCGAGGTGAACATGCTGGCTGTTGTGGCTGCCTATGTGAATCAGGGCCAGGCCGTGCAGGTGGCAGGTGCGCCGCAAAGCGGTCAGGTTCGCATGACGGTCGGCCCAGAGCGCGAGTTCATCGGGGTTGGCGAGATTGATGATGATGGCCGCGTCGCTCCCAAGCGACTGGTGCGTTATCACGACGAGGAGTGATCCTCAGGCGGTATCAGGGCGTCTTTCCCGTTTCGCCTCTTTATCGTTGCGAAAAGGGGCGGGGACGATTATGATACCGCCCTCATTTCACGGCTGAATTAGAGATTGGCTGTGAACCTTTAAACACTCTACTGGAGTATTACCATGTCTCTAAATGCTGAGATCAAAGCTCAAATCGTTGCTGACAACGCTCGTTGCGCCAACGACACCGGTTCCCCCGAAGTGCAAGTTGCCCTGCTGACTGCCCAGATCAACCATCTGCAAGGTCACTTCAAAGAGCACTCCAAGGACCACCACGGTCGTCGCGGTCTGCTGCGCATGGTTTCCCAGCGTCGTAAGCTGCTGGACTACCTGAAGCGTAAAGATTCCGAGCGTTATGCTGCTCTGATCGCCAAGCTGGGTCTGCGTCGTTAATCGACCATCAGATTTCGCGAAAAAGGGGAACCGTCAGGTTCCCCTTTTTTATTGCTCTTCAAGCCGTTGCCTGCCTCACAGAATTCGCGTCGCCGCTTACCTTTTGCATCGAATCAAGTATACTTGTGCGCGAATTTAAAGAGCCAAATTGTAAAAAGGAAATTCACGTGAATCCTATTGTAAAGTCATTCCAGTACGGTCAACACACCGTCACTCTGGAAACCGGTGTGATGGCCCGTCAAGCCACTGCGGCCGTTATGGTCAGCATGGACGATACCTGCGTATTTGTGACCGTAGTCGGCAAGAAAGAGGCCGATCACGGCCGTGATTTCTTCCCGCTGACCGTCAACTATCAGGAGCGTACCTATGCTGCTGGTCGTATCCCGGGTGGTTTCTTCCGTCGTGAAGGCCGTCCGAGCGAAGGCGAGACCCTCATCTCCCGTCTGATCGACCGTCCTATTCGTCCGCTGTTCCCGGAAGGCTTCCTCAATGAGGTTCAGGTCGTTGCGACCGTAATGTCCGTGAATCCGGCCGTATCCCCCGACATCGTTGCCATGATCGGTGCCTCTGCTGCACTGGCCATCTCCGGTATCCCGTTTGGCGGCCCGATCGGTGCTGCTCGCGTGGGTTACATGAACGGTCAGTATGTGCTGAACCCGACCACCACCGAACTGCCGCAGAGCGATCTGGATCTGGTAGTTGCCGGTACTGCCAATGCCGTGCTGATGGTTGAGTCCGAAGCGGCCATCCTTTCCGAAGAAGTGATGCTGGGCGCCGTGGTATACGGTCACGAGCAGATGCAGACCGTGATCAATGCGATCAACGAGTTTGCCGCTGCCGTCGGCACCAAGCCGTGGGACTGGACTCCGCCTGCCGTCAACGAAGCGCTGAAAGCCAAGGTTGCCGAGCTGGCGAGCGCCGAACTGGGTGAAGCCTACCGCATCACCGAGAAGGCTGTCCGTTACGAAACCATCGCAGCCATCAAGGGTCGTGTGGTTGAGCAAGTTATCGCTTCCGGTGTGGAAGAAGATGCCAAGAAGATCGGCGAAGAGTTCCACAGCCTGGAAAGCCGCATCGTTCGTGGTCGCGTAGTACGTGGTGAGCCGCGTATCGATGGTCGCGATCCGGAAATGATCCGCGCCCTGAGCGTAGGTACCGGTATTCTGCCCCGTGCCCACGGCTCTGCCCTGTTCACCCGTGGTGAAACTCAGGCTATCGTGGTCGCCACTCTGGGTACCGAGCGTGACGCCCAGAACATCGACGAGCTGACCGGCAACCGTGCCGATCGCTTCATGCTGCACTACAACTTCCCGCCATACTGTGTCGGTGAGACCGGCATGATGGGTAGCCCGAAGCGTCGTGAAATCGGTCACGGCCGTCTGGCCAAACGCGGCGTTGCTGCCGTGATGCCGAGCGCCGCCGAGTTCCCGTACGTGGTGCGCGTGGTGTCTGAAATTACCGAATCCAACGGTTCCTCCTCCATGGCCTCTGTCTGTGGTTCCTCTCTGGCGCTGATGGATGCCGGTGTGCCGATCAAGGCCTCCGTTGCCGGTATCGCCATGGGTCTGGTGAAGGAAGAAGAAGGTTTCGTCGTGCTGTCCGACATCTTGGGTGACGAAGATCACCTGGGCGACATGGACTTCAAAGTAGCCGGTACCACCGAAGGTGTGACCGCGCTGCAGATGGACATCAAGATCGAAGGCATCACCAAAGAGATCATGGAGATTGCGCTGAAGCAAGCTCGTGGCGCTCGTCTGCACATCCTGAAAGTGATGGATGAAGCTATCCAGGCTCCGCGTGCCCAGATCTCCGATTTCGCACCGCGTATCCACACCATCAAGATCAATCCTGAGAAGATCAAAGACGTGATCGGTAAGGGTGGTTCCGTGATCCGTGCGCTGACCGAAGAGACCGGCACCAACATCGAGCTGGACGATGACGGTACTGTACGTATCTCCGCCGTGGCCAACGAAGCCGCCATGGAAGCGATCCGTCGCATCGAGGCCATCACCGCCGAGATCGAAGTGAACCGCATCTATGAAGGTAAAGTTGTCCGTCTGGCCGATTTCGGTGCATTCGTCAACATTCTGCCGGGCAAAGATGGTCTGGTACACATCTCCCAGATCACCGACGCTCGCGTGCAGAACGTGGCTGACCACCTGACCATCGGTGACGTAGTCAAGGTGAAGGTACTGGAAGTGGACCGTCAGGGCCGCGTACGTCTCTCCATCAAGGAAGCGAACGCCCCGACCGAAGCAGCTGCACCTGCTGCTGACGCCGCTCCGGCCACTGAAGAAGCGCCTGCTGCAGAGTAATCTGCTCGCCTGATACCGGATTGGTTCCGGTTGATGTAAAAAGTCCGGCTCCCCAATGGGAGCCGGACTTTTTTATGATCAAAACGCGCGATAAGGGGTTATTTGCCGAGGATGGCGTACTGCATCTCTTGCAAGGGGAGCACATGGCGGGCTGCTCCCAGCTTGATCGCCTCTTTGGGCATGCCGAAGACCACGCAGGAGGCCTCATCCTGGGCATAGGTGTTGGCACCCGCATCCAGCATCTCGCGCAATCCCCGGGCACCATCATCCCCCATGCCGGTCATGATGATGCCGGTGGCATTCTTGCCTGCATATTTGGCGACGGAGCGAAACAGCACATCCACCGAGGGGCGATGGCGGTTGATAAGCGGCCCGTCGACTACCTCGACATGATAGTAGGCACCGCTGCGTTTGAGCAGCATATGCTTGCCTCCGGGGGCAATCAGTGCCAGCCCCGGGATCACCCTGTCATTGTTCCTCGCCTCCCGCACTTCTATCTGGCAGACCCCGTTCAACCGCTCGGCAAACATGGCGGTAAATTTTTCCGGCATGTGCTGCACGATGACAATGCCGGGGCTGACCCGGGGCAAAGCAGTCAGCACGGCTTCCAGCGCCTGGGTGCCGCCAGTCGAGGTGCCGATGGCGATGAGGCGCTCGGTGGTTTGTGCCATGGCGTGTTGGTTGGGCGCCAGCATGGCATCCGCGTTGAGCTTGGTGCTGACTGGTACAGAGGAGGGCTTGCCCACGCGCTTGAGGTTGGCTTGGGCCGCGGCACGTACCGCCATGGCCAGGTCGTGGGCAGATTCTTGCAGAAAGCTTTTTATCCCCATGGTCGGTTTGGTGATGATGTCCACCGCACCGGCAGCCATTGCCTGCAAGGTGGTCTCGGCCCCCTTTTCGGTGAGGGAGGAGCAGATCACCACCGGGGTTGGATGCTCTGCCATGATCTTGGTGAGAAAGGTGATGCCATCCATACGGGGCATCTCCACATCGAGCACGATGACGTCAGGCCACTCTTTCTTCAGTTTTTCCTGGGCAAACAGGGGATCCGATGCCGTGGCTATCACCCGGATATCAGGCTCCTGCTCCAGCACCGCTTGCAATACCTGTCTGACCACGGCGGAATCATCCACCAGCATGACCCGGATCTGCTTCATTCTCGCGACTCCCGTTGATGTGGCAGACGATGATGGCGGAGCCAGACACTGCCGTTGCTGAGCTCAAAGAGCAAGCTTCGGTGGCCGCTATGGCCAAGATGATGAGCCTTGATATCAAGGCCAAGGTGTCGGGTCAGCTGCCAGGCTGCCTGAATATTTTTGGCGGCGACATTGTTGTCGCTCTGTGCGTATTGAGGCTCGGTAAACATGTTGCCACCCCCGAACAACTTGGCCTCATATTCATGGATAGGGGCGGGATAGTGACTGGCCGCTTGCAGCAGCAAGGCGAGGGCCTCATCGGCATAGCGCCCATCCAGCTTGGTAGAGGGATTGCGCCGACTTGGCAGCATGTAGTGACACATTCCTCCCTGTTTCTGCTCCGGATGCCACAAGGTGATGGCAATACAGGAGCCCAGTACGGTTCTGACCACCACATCCTCCTTGCCAAAAAAGAGCTCTCCCGGTTGCAGGATCACCTCCCGAGTCATGACTTATCTCTTCTGATAGATGGAAGGCGAGACAAGCTGCAGGCCGTGGTGCAGGCCATGCAGGCTCTCGGCGTGGCTCACCAGCAGGTAGCCACCGGGTTTGAGTCTGGGTACCAGCCGCTGCAATACTTGCCCTTTGGTCTCCTTGTTGAAGTAGATCATCACGTTTCTGATGAAGATGACGTCAAACATGCCGATGTCCGGCAGATCCTGATTGAGGTTGATCTGCATGAACTGCACCTTGTCCCGCAATTTGCGATCGATGATGAAGATGCCCTCCTGCAGGCCCACACCCTTGAGGCAATATTTCATCAAAAAGGGCAGTGGAATATTTTGCGCCCGCTCGATGGGGTAGCGACCGCTCATCGCCTGTTCCAGCACCCGGGACGAGATATCGGAGGCCAGGATCTCCCAGTTGAAGGTACTGCGTTTTTCCGCAAGGGTCATGGCCAGACTGTAGGGCTCCTCGCCGGATGAGCTGGCAGCGCTCCAGACCCGCAATGGTTGCTCGGGCGGGAGCGCTGAGACTATCTCCCGCGTCAGAAACTCGAAGTGTTTGGGCTCCCTGAAAAAGTAGGTTTCGTTGGTGGTAAGGAGATCAAGCGCCAGCTGCAGTTCGCTGCTGCGATCGTTCATGATGAGCTGGAAATAATCGTCATAACTATCCAGCTCATAGTGGCAGAGGCGTTTCGCCAGGCGGCTGGCCACCAGCGCCTTCTTGGCAGGAGACAGCTCTATCCCCGCCGTTTGATGAAGCCAGCGCTGGAAACGGGAGAACTCATCATCATGCAGCTGGGTTTGATACAAAAAACTGTCCCTCTACCTGTGTTGTCGGAGATGGGAGAGGCAACGCCTCTCCCGTGGCTAGAACCGGACAAAATCGCCATCGCCGATGGGGCGTTGGACGGTGGCGGCTCGTTCCCGACTGTTGGCAGTGCTCTCGTTCATAAAGCGACCTCGGGTATTGGGGTGAAGATGCGAGGTGGCTGCTTTACCTTCTTTGGCGTGGGCCTCCAGGGTAAAGAACTCCATGGCCAGTTGCAGCTGTTCAGCCTGGCTGCTCATCTCTTCTGCTGTGGCAGCCAGCTCTTCGCTGCAAGAGGCATTTTGCTGGGTAACCTGACTCAGCTGGTTCATGGCCTGGTTGATCTGGCTGACACCGGTGGATTGCTCAACCGAAGCGGCACTGATCTCCTGCACCAGATCCGAGGTCTTGTTGATTGAAGGAACCATCTGATCCAACAAACGACCTGCTTTTTCCGCCATCTCGACACTGCTGGAGGCCAGCTCGCCAATCTCCTGTGCTGCAACCTGGCTGCGTTCGGCCAGTTTGCGCACCTCCGCCGCCACTACGGCAAAGCCTTTGCCGTGATCGCCTGCCCGCGCCGCTTCGATAGCTGCGTTGAGAGCCAATAGATTGGTCTGGTAGGCGATGTCATCGATGATGCCAATCCGTCTGGCGATCTGCTTCATGGCATCCACAGTCAGTTTGACTGCTTCTCCTCCCTCTACGGCCTCTTTGGCTGCCTTGCTGGCCATGCCATCGGTGACCTGGGCATTGTCGGTATTCTGGTTGATGCTGGCGCTCATCTGCTCGATGGAAGCGCTGGTCTCCTCCATGCTGGAGGCCTGTTCACTGCTGGATTGGCTGATCGACTGGGCGGTCGCGCTTACCTGCTCGGCGGCACTGGAGAGGTTGTCAGAGGCGCCGCGCACTTCGGTGACGATGTTGGTGAGCGAAGCGATGGTCTTGTTGAGCGCATCCTTGGTGGTGCCAAACACGCCGGGGTAGTCCGCCTCGATCTGTTGGGTCAGGTCACCCTTTGCCAGACATTGAACGACCCGGATGACGTCGTTGAGGGTGCTGTCGATCACTTCGGCAATCTGGTTGATCCCTTCTCCCATCGCCTGAAAGAAGCCGCTCTTGCCAGCAAGTTCCATCCTGCGGTGCAGCTCGCCATTGATCACGGCCTGCACAATGTCGGACATCTCTTTCTCTATCATTACCTCCTTGGTTCTGTCGGCCCATTCGACCACGGATCCCAACCGTTCTCCGGTATCGTTGAAGACCGGATTGGCGATCAGGGAGAAGGTGCGCCCCCCCAGCTGTATCTGGGTGCGGTAGGTGCTGTTGAGTTTGGCCAGCATGGCGCGCTGATGGCCGGGATTTTTATGAAAGCTGTCGATGTTGGCGCCCATCAGCTGATTGGCGTTGAAGCTGTATAGCTCTTTCTTGATGTCGGTCTCAGCCTGATTGAGCATGCCGGTCACAGCCTCGTTCATATAGATAATGTCGAGGTTGGTATCGGCAATCATCACGTTGGTGCTGGCGCAATCGAGGGCTTTGCGAACCAGCTGGTTCTCATGGAGCAACATCTGGTTCTTTTTAATGTCGTTGCGGCTCTGTTCCAGCTTGTCACTGAGCAAGGTGACCACCTCGTTGATGGCATGTCCTACTTCACGAAAGGGACTGTCCATACCGGAAAGATCGAGTGGTGCTGGAACCTGCTCTGCCAGGACTGCGTGTTGCAGCTGGCCGATTGCGTCGAGTAACTGGGTTCGCTGCCTCACTTCGGTGGTATTGTCTCCGAAGAGTTTTCCTAAGAGTGATTGGGTCATGAGCGTTTCCTTATGCTGCATGTCGTGGAGTATGGAGGCCTTTTCAGGAGGGTTGCAGGTTGCCTTGTGGCAACCTTGCCTGTGGCTGGGCCAGTTCGTTGAGTTGAGCCATCTCATCGAGTGACAACACTTTCCCGGTATCGATGAGGATGACGAATTTGCCGTTGACCTTGCCCATGCCGCTGATGAAATCGGCCCGGATGCGGGCACCAAAACTGGGTGGGGGCTCGATATCTGCTTGTGGGATACCCAGTACTTCCGATACGGAATCCACCACAACGCCAATATCCTGACCTACAGGTTCATCGCCCTGCGGGGCCACCCCCTCAATAATGACGATGCAACTGCGGCGAGTAATGACCGAAGGTGCATTGCCAAAGCGGGCATTCAAGTCTACGACCGACACTACCGCTCCTCTGAGGTTGATTACGCCGCGAATAAAACCCGGCATCATCGGAACCGGAGTGATATTGCCGTATTCGATGATCTCTTTGACCCCCAGAATATTGATGGCGAACATCTCGTTGTTGATCAGAAATGTCAGGTACTGGGCATCGCCACTGCTCTCGTCAGCGGCCGCTGATGGCACCGTGATGTCGGTGGATGTATGCATGGTCGCCTCCGGTTAAAAGCGGACAAAATCCGCGTCATCAATAGAATGGGATGATGGTTGATTGGGCTGGCTGGCCCGTTGTGGGGGGGCGATGAAACTGCCTCTGGGAGGCATGCCCTTGTGGCCGGTTTCATGGGGCCTGGTGTTGAGCTGCGCACTTTTCTCCAGAGCAAAAAAGGCCATGGTTTTCTGCAGTTCGCTGGCTTGTGAACTCATCTCTTCGGCCGTGGCAGCCAGCTCCTCGCTGCTGGCTGCATTCTGCTGTGTCACCTGATTAAGCTGGTTCATGGCCAGACTGATCTGGTTGGCTGCACTGGCCTGTTCGCCTGAGGCGGCATTGATCTCTTGTACCAGGTCAGAGGTCTTGCGAATGGAGGGGACGATCCTCTCCAGCAGGTTGCCAGCCCGCTCTGCCTTGCTGACGCTGTCGGAGGAGAGCTCGCCAATCTCCTGCGCAGCGATCTGGCTGCGCTCTGCCAGCTTTCTCACCTCGGCAGCAACCACCGCGAAGCCTTTGCCATGCTCTCCGGCGCGAGCCGCCTCAATGGCGGCGTTGAGGGCAAGCAGGTTGGTTTGGTAGGCAATGTCGTCGATGATGCTGACTTTCTTGGCGATTTGCTGCATGGCGGTCACCGTCTGTTGAACGGATTGGCCCCCTTCGGTGGCCTCCAGTACCGAGTTGCTGGCCATGCTGTCGGTGATCTTGGCGTTCTCGGTGTTCTGATTGATGCTGGCGCTCATCTGCTCGATAGAGGCGCTGGTCTCTTCAACGCTGGCTGCTTGCTCGCTGGTGGCCTGGCTCAATGCCTGCGCCGTGTTGCTCACCTGATTGGAGGCATTGGTCAGGTTGTCGGCGGCGTTGCGTACCTCTTCGATGATATTGGTCAGCGCAGTGATGGTCCGGTTTAGGCCGTCTTTGGTCTGGCCAAAAATTCCTGGATAGGGCTCATCGATCCGTTGGGTCAGGTCACCCTTGGAGAGCGCGGTGGCAATGCGCATCACATCTTCCAGGCTGGTATCTGTCACATGGGAGAGGCGATTCAGCAGCTCGGATACCCGCTTGATATAGCCTTGACGATCCTCCAGCGCAATCTTGTGGCTGAAGTCGCCCTGTTCGACTGCGGCAGTGACCAAGGTCTCGATATCCGTGATCAAGGCCCCCAGTTTCTTGACCATGTTATCCATCGCCATCAAGAGCTGACCCGCTTCATCGTTGGACTCTATCTGGATCGATACATCCAGATTGCCATCGGCCAGACTATTGGCCACGCGCAGAGCCTGTTCGATAGGGGTGATGATGCTTTTGATCAGCATGGTGCCAAACCAGGCTGCGAGTGCGATGCCGACTGCGATAACCACCGCCATGGTTATCAGCATCACGTCATACCAGGATTGTGCTGCGGTATATTCCGACTTGGCCACATTGAGCTGCAGGTTGACCAGCTCGGTGATTTTGTTGCCTATCGGGTCGATGGAGCCATAGAGGGCACCGTCAAAAGTGTTCAGCATGCCAGTAATCATGCCGTGCTGGGTGGCGAGGTATTTCTCCAGCTTGCCAATATCGGTATCAGCCGCGTTGAACAGGGTGTTAGCCTCTGCAGACAAGCGCTGTTCTTCCGGTGTGAGGGTGGTGGACTGGTAGTGATGCCACTCGTTTTTGATGGTCTGCTGGGCCTGTTGTATCTGCTTCAAAGCCTCTTCTGCCGGGATCAGCCCCGCATTGGCCTTGTTGAGGTTGTCGATGATCGAGACGGCATAGCTGTCGGAGATAGTCTTCAGCTGCTTGAGGGGAACCACCCTGTCGTTGTAAACGCGCTGCAACCCGGTATTGCTGCTCTGCATGTTGTATAACCCGAGGCTGCCAACGGCCAGCAGCAGCAGGCAGAGCATGCAGAGCAGTACGATAAGACGCAATTTGATGGTGGAATTTTTTAACATGATGGTCCCCTCAGTTGATGCTGGATTGAGGCAGGTTGCGCGACACTGTCAACCTGTTGAGCTGACAGGATTCCTGAGTGATTGCGTGTTGGATCAGTGAAGGAATGTCGAGAATCAGGGCGACCTCTCCCCCCCCCAGAATGGTTGAACCACTAATGCCCTGCAGGCGCTGGAACAATTTCCCCAACGGTTTGATGACGGTCTGGAATTCTCCCAGCAGTTCATCCACTACCAGTCCGGATTTTTTGCCTGCATGGCTGACCACGACAATGTTCTCGCGCCGCCCCTTGCTGCCATTGGTATCGAAGTAGTGTTGCAGGCGGATAAAGGGCAGCACCTCGCCACGCAAATTGATGTAATTGCGACCCTGGGTGTCGGACAGTGCACTCTGGGTCAATTCAACGCACTCGATCACCATATCGAGGGGAATGACGTAGTGGGTGTCGCAGACTCGCACCAGGAAGCCGTCGATGATGGCAAGGGTGAGCGGCAGGCGGATCTGCACACGGGTTCCTTTTCCCGGGATGCTGTCCAGATCGACTGTGCCGCGCAGGGCAGTTATGTTGCGTTTGACGACATCCATGCCCACCCCGCGACCAGAGAGGTTGGTTATCGCCTCGGCGGTAGAGAATCCCGGCTCGAAGATCAGGTTGTATATCTCCTGATCTGTCAGCGTGGTGGTTGGGCTGATCAGACCGCGCTCGATGGCTTTTTGCTGGATCTTGGCTTTGTTGAGACCAGCGCCGTCATCCCGAATTTCGATGACGATACTGTTGGAGTCGTGATAGGCATTGAGATTCAGGGTGCCACGAGGGGGTTTGCCTGCCAGTAGCCGTTGCTCTGCCGATTCGATGCCGTGATCCATCGAGTTTCTGACCAGATGCATCAGCGGATCGCCGATCTTCTCTACCACCGACTTGTCCAGTTCAGTCTCGGCTCCGGAGATCACCAGAGTGATATCCTTGTTCAGTTCCTGACTGACATCGCGCACTACCCGCTGGAAGCGGTTGAAGGTATCGCCGATAGGCACCATTCGCAGGCGCAGTGCACTGTCGCGGATCTCTTCCACCAGCATGGCAATGACCGAGGTGGCTTCTTGCAGTTGGCTTTCGCGGGTACGTTGGGCCAGCAGATTGGCTCCTGAACTGGCGACTACCAGCTCCCCGACCAGATTGATTAGATCGTCCAGCTTGTCGGCATGCACCCTGACGTAACGGCCCTCTTTGCTCTTGCTCTCCTTGGTCTGGTTCTGTTTTTTCAGGGCGGCATCGACGACGGCTTCGTTGACGGCACCCTGCGCAATTAGGATCTCCCCGAGTTTGGGCGCTTGTTCTGCCGGGGTCGCTTGTTGTGCCTGCAGACCGCTTGCTAACTCCTCTGCAGTCAGGGCGCCGGTGTTGACCAGCAACTGCCCCAGCATGGTGCTATCTTCCGGCAGCGACTCGATCAGGTTGATGAACTCGGCGATCTTGCTGTGGGGCGGCAAGATGGTGATCTGACAGTCATCTCTGACAAATTCAAAGACATCGCTGATGGCCGTCTTGTCTGCCTGCGAGTCGAAGTCTATCTCGTAGCCGAGGTAGCAATTCTCCGGATCGAACTGTTCCCAATCCGGTAGTGCCTGATGGATGGTCTCCACTGAACATATGGTTCCGAGGGTGCCGAGATAGCGCAGAAATGCGGCCGGATCCATGCCATTGCGCAGCACATCGGGGCCAAAACGCAGGGAGATATGCCACAGGGAGGCGGAGCTGGTAATCCCTCCCTCTTTTTCGATCTTGGGTTCCGGCGTATGTACAGTATCTGGCAGCGTGGCATGGGGGACGCACTGATGACGGGTGAGGGTGAGCCTCAGCCGTTCATCCTGGTTGGCATCGCCATCGCTTAAGGTGCGACCCTGTTCTGCAACGACACTGATGAGCGTCTGGATGTGGTCACAGCTCTCCAGCAGATCCTTGATTAGAGGAGAGGTGACGGTGAGCTGCTGATTGCGGATCTGGTCTAATAGATCCTCGACGATATGGGTAAACCCGACGATTGGTTGCAGACCAAACAGGCCAGCCGACCCCTTGATGGTATGAGCAGCACGGAAGATGGCTCCAATCAGCTCGCTATTGTCAGGGTCAGATTCCAGTGATAGAAGGGCTGACTCCATCTCTTCAAGCAACTCGCGTGCCTCGGCGATATAGGTTTGTAAAGCCTGATCAAGATCGATGCTCACGGTGACTCCTTGTCATGGTGGCTCAGGGCCGTTCGCCATGGGTGATGAGGGTGGGGTCGCCAAAAAAGGCCGAGAGCTGGCAGAGCTCCAGCAGTTCAAGCACAACATGGCTGTGCCAGACCAGCGCCAGGGAGGAGCCTTGCTGCAGAGCGGTTTTCTTCGCGGCCAGCAGCAATTGCAGCCCAGCGCTGTCTATCTCGGATACCGCCGCCAGATTCAGCTCCAGTTCGTTCCCCTGATGCAATAAGGGCGAGAGGGCATCTTTCAGCTCGCTGACTGTATAAATGGTTATCTCGTCCGGCATGGTCACCACTACCTTGTTGTCGAGTAGCTCACTCTGTAGTTGCATGATGCGCTCCGGATCACGGCATGATGAGCTTGGCGACTGCGGCCAGCATCTGTTCGGGCTGGAAGGGTTTGACCACCCAGGCTTTGGCTCCCGCGGCTTGTCCCTCCTGCTTCTTGCTGTCCTGAGACTCGGTGGTCAGCATGATGACGGGGGTGAATTTGTAGTTGGCCAGCTTTTTGGCCTCTTTGACGAAGGTGATGCCATCCATGTTCGGCATGTTGACGTCACTGATGATCAGGTTGATCTTCTTGCCATCTAGTTTGTTGAGCGCATCTTTGCCGTCAGAGGCTTCCATGACCTCATAACCGGCGCCCTTGAGGGTCATGCCCACGACTTGGCGAATAGTTGCCGAGTCATCCACGATCAGGATCGTTTTGCCCATATCTCTCTCCTAGAAAAATGTGATGTCGGCGCTGCTTGGTTGCGCGTTGACAGAACGGGTGGTGCGACCATGGTGAATATTGCGCTGTTCGTCGGTGGCGTATGAGAGTTCCATCTCTGCCAGCCAGCGATTGGCATCGATCTGGATTGGCCCTGTCGCATTGCTGCTCTGCTCCGAAGCAACCAGATGGCTGGAGAGGCTCTCCATGTTTTGTCTGACGTGGCTGAGGATCTGGCTGACCCTGTCTTGAAATTGCAGCGAGACAATGACGCTGGAAATTTCGCGATGGATATCGGTGCTCTCGTTTTGCAGCAGGGAGGCGGATTCCGCCAGGCTGTCAGTGGCATGGCGAAAACGGGCCAGCACCTGTTCGATTGTCTGCTCCGAATTGAGCGCTGAGGCGTGATCCCGTGCGGCAGCATTTTCGGCAATCTGGAATGCGCGGCCGATAGCAGTATTGATGGTGTCTACCTTGTCGGTCATCTTCTGGGCGGTTTCGCTAGAGAGGCGGGAGAGGTTGCGCACTTCATCCGCGACCACAGCAAAGCCACGGCCTGCTTCCCCTGCCCGAGCCGCTTCAATGGCGGCGTTGAGGGCTAGCAGGTTGGTCTGGGAGGCTATTTTGGCCACATCCATGGCCATGGTGTTGAGCTCTATGGTGTAGGTGGTCAGGCTTTTTATCTCACCCAGCATGGCGTCCCGATTGGCTTGGGCGGAGTGCAGGATGGCCACTACCTCATTGAGTTGCTGCTGGCTTTCGCTCAAGACTCCAGCCATGCCACGGGAATTGGCATCACCCAGTTCTCCCGCTGCCAGATGAGAAGCATTGACAGCTTCTTCCAGCTTGTTGGCCAAGCCGCTGAAGCGTTGAGTCAGGTCAATCATCGCGGCTTCGGTTTGTTGACGAGAGCTTTCAATTTGCTGGGACCAGATAGGTAGAGCCTTCTCACACACCTGTTCGAGCCCGATGATGGAGTGGGCGAGAGGATCGGTCGCGACGGTTTGTTCCTCTCCGGCACGATGTCGGAGTGTGTGCTGGTGGAAGTGACTCGATGTCCAGAGCGCGGCGGCAATACCAACCAGCACATTGAGCAGCAGGTAGAGAGGTGACAGCGCATCGGCGAGCTGCAGCAACAGGCAGCTCAGCAGAGCAAGCCCGATGCAGCAAATCCAGCAAACCGGTTCCCAAAGCGGTGTGTTCACGCCACTTTTGTGTTGTGCCATACGTAGCTTATCCCTGTGCAATTATTTGGTAAGAGGTAAAGGCGCAGGACCGAAACAGTCATGGTGCCCCTTGACGCTCTTTTCTTTATTTATAGTTGGCACAATAAGGTTAGCGGAAAAAAATTAATTGGCTGCAAATCGGAGTTGTTTGTATCAGCGATTGCCGTATCAAGTGGCTTGCGAAGTGGGGGGAAGAGCCAGGTGGGGATGAAAAGGAGAGAAGGAGCCTGAGGATTCAGGCTCCTGATGAGGATCAAGCCTCGTTGGCGTGAGCCTTCTGGCAACCTTCCACGGCGTGGGCAATCAGTTCCAGCGCGCTCTTGTCACATGGGGGGAGTTCGGCATCGCACGCCTTGATAGGGGTGACGCGATCGCCCCACTTGATGATGGCTGCCCCCCAGGTCAGGCCGGCACCGAAAGCTGCGGTCAGCAGATAGGAGTTCGGCTTGACGCGGCCCTGCTCCAGCGCTTCGCACAGGGCGATGGGCACAGTAGCTGCGGAGGTGTTGCCGTAGTTTTCGATGTTGACCATCACCTTCTCCATCGGCGCATTCATCCGTTTGGCGAGGGTCTCGATGATGCGGATATTGGCCTGGTGCGGCACGATCAGGTCGACCTGCTCCGGTGCAATACCGGCCTGCGCCAGCACAGTGCTGGTGGCTTCACCCATGCCGCGAACGGCGCGTTTGAAGATCTCCGGCCCTTCGAAGTTGAAGGTGAACAGCCCATCGATATCGGCAAAACGCACCCGATCGGTACCGAAGTTCGGTACGTGCAGGATCTCGCGCGCTTCGCTGTCACAGCCCAGCTTGTTGGCGATTAGGCCACACTCCTGCTCGCTCGCCTCTATCACCACGGCACCGGCACCATCGCCAAACAGTACCGCGGTATCGCGGCGCGCCCAGTCCAGCAGGTAGGTGAGGCGCTCGGCGCCGATCACCAGCACCTTCTTCATCATGCCGGTCTGCACCAGCGAGGTGGCGACGGAGAGGGAGTAGACGAAACCGGTGCAGGCCGCATTGAGGTCAAACACGGCGGCGTTGACGGCCCCGAGCTTCTTCTGCACCGCAGAGGCGGCGCTTGGCAGCAGGTTGTCCGGGGTGGCGGTGGCCAGGATGATGCCATCGAGATCGCTGGCTTCCAGACCGGCACAAGCCAGCGCGCGGCGACCGGCCAGGGTGGCGAGATCCGAGGTGCTGACATGGGAGATCCGGCGGGCCTTGATGCCGGTGCGCGGATAGATCCACTCGTCTGACGTATCCATGATGGTGCTGAGGTCATCGTTGGTCAGCACGGAGGGAGGCAGGCATTTGCCCCAGCCGGTGATATTGGCGTATTTCATCTTGTTACCGCTTCTCAAAGTGGATCGCCCGCGGGCGGAAAATCGTGCAATTATGCCGTACGAGACAACCACTGTCATCTTGTGGTCATGGTTATGTGCGGGGGGAGCAGCTGTGCCATCTGGTCGCAAAGGGCTGCAACGCGCTGAACATGGCAGGAAATTTTGCTTAAAGCGCGGGACTCCTCTGCCCTAAGATAGGCATTTCGCCACCGATGAGGGTATCTCCTTGCTCAGAGCCAATCTCAACTTGTTGCCGACCCTCAAGGTGCTGCTGGAGACCCGCAATATCAGCCGCGCCGCCGAGCTGTTGCACCTGAGTCAGCCCTCCATCAGCAAGCAGCTTGCCCAGTTGCGCAGCGAGTTTGATGACGAGTTGCTGGTGCGGGAGGGGCAACGCTGGCTGCTGACACCGCGAGCCGAAGCGCTGGCCGCCCAGCTGGCGGATTCTCTCGGTGCGCTGGAGCGGCTCTACGAGGCCCCCGGGTTTGACCCGAGCCGCTGCGAGCGGGTATTTCGGCTCGCCTCCTCCGATTATGTGGCCCAGCATATCCTGCCCGATATCTGTGCCGCGCTCGCCAAAGAGGCGCCGTTGGCGGCGCTGGAGTACAGCCTGTGGGACAAACGTCAGCTGCCGCAGCTGTGGCAGTCCGAGCTGGATCTGGTCTCTACCATCACCGAGCAGGTACCGGAGCAGATCCGAGGTCTGCATCAGGGGGAAGATCGGCTAGCGGTGCTGATGGGACGTCACCATCCGCTGGCGGGCAAGGCGCTTAATCTCGATGACTATCTCGCCTGGCCTCACCTGCAGGTGAGTGGCGGTGGCGACAAGGACAGTCCGGTTGAGCAGGTGTTGGCGCCGCAGGGACTGAGTCGGCGCTGGTTTGCCAGAGTTCCCTTCTTTCAGGCGGCAGTGGAGGTGTTGCTGCGCACCGATTGCCTGATGACCACCCCGGCTCATATCGCCTGGCAGCTCTCCTGCGGCCATGAGCTCACCTTTGTCGACCTGCCCTTTGCTACCAGCGACCAGCAGTATCATCTGCTGTGGCATCAGCGCCACCATCAGGATCCGGCCCACCGCTGGTTTCGCGAGCTGGCCTACCCATTCCTGCGGGATCATCTGCAACGCACCGTTGGCGAGAGTCACAAGCTGCTCGATCTCGGCGGTTAGCCCAGTCAGTTGTGTGGCGTTATAGCCATGGGTTATGGAATCTATTCATAACTTTCACTACTGGCATAATGAGTCAGCCCGTACCCTGAGTACAGGTCATCATATCGAGCACAAAAGAGGAAAAGCATGGAACTGACGAGTTGGCTGGCACTGGCCGCAATCTGCGTGATGGGGGCCATCAGCCCGGGGCCGAGTCTGGCACTGATCATCCGCAACACGGTGCAGGGCGGGCAGGGGCATGGTGTCGCCACTGCGCTCGGCCACGGCCTCGGGGTTGGTATCTATGCGCTGGTCACCGCGCTCGGCCTCTCCATTTTGATCACCCAGACCCCAATCCTGTTTGATCTGATCCGCTACGGCGGTGCTGCGTTTCTTGCCTGGCTTGGGGTGAAAGCCCTGCTGGCAAAACCAGCCAGTGGTGAAGCGAGTGAAGAGGTGCACCAGCTGCGTGGTCGGCAGGGAGCCTTTGAAGGTTTTATGGTGGCCTTCCTCAATCCCCAGCTGGCGGTCTTCTTCATCGCCCTGTTCAGCCAGTTTGTGCGGGCCGATACCGGCTGGAGCGAAGGGGGCATCATGATGCTCACCGCTGGCGGGATCGATGCAGTCTGGTACGTGCTGGTGGCGCTGGTGCTCTCACGCGGGCCGGTGCTGGCTTGGCTTAAAGCCAAATCCATTGTGATCGATAAGGTGAGCGGCTTGGTGCTGCTGGGACTGGCACTCAAGGTGGTTATCTAATCCTGCATTTTGCGGATACCTTAAGCGGGATCAAGGCACGCGGGTGGTGAATGGGCTAGAGTAGCGCCCATTTGCTGTCCGCCCTGATCCCGAGACCATGCACCAGAACAAGCATCCGTTAAGCCACAACAACCGGTTGGAGCTGCTGGCTCCGGCCAAGAACCTCGCCTACGGCATCGAAGCCATCAACCATGGTGCCGATGCCGTCTACATGGGGGGGCCGGCCTTTGGCGCCCGCAGTGCGGCGGGCAACTCCATCGAGGATATCGAAGCGCTGGCACGTCACGCCCACCGTTTCGGCGCCCAGGTCTTTGTCGCCTTCAACACCCTGCTGCACGATCACGAGCTGGAGCAGGCCTGGCGCCTGACCCACCAAATTTACGAAGCCGGTGCCGATGCGCTCATCGTGCAGGATATGGGACTGCTGGCGCTGGATCTGCCACCCATCGCGCTCCATGCCAGTACCCAGACCGACAACCGCACGCCGGAGAAGGTGAAGTTTCTGCAGGATGTGGGTTTCTCTCAGGTGGTGCTGGCGCGCGAACTGTCCCTTGCGCAGATCCGCGAGATCAGCGCGGCGACCAATGTGCAACTGGAGTTCTTTATCCACGGCGCGCTCTGTGTCTCCTACAGCGGCCAGTGCAACATCAGCCATGCCCGTACCGGCCGCAGTGCCAATCGCGGTGAGTGTGCCCAGCTCTGTCGCTTGCCCTGCTCGCTGCAAAAGCCGGACGGTGAAGTGCTGGTGGCCGACAGCCACCTGCTGTCACTCAAGGATATGGATCAGACTGACAACCTGGAGGCTTTGATCGAGGCGGGGATCCGCTCCTTCAAGATTGAAGGGCGCCTCAAGGGGCTCGACTACGTCAAGAACGTTACCGCCTGGTATCGCCAGAAGCTGGACGCCATTCTGGATAGCCGCTCCGATCTGGTCGCAGCCTCGGCGGGTCGTTGCAGCTACAGCTTCACGCCTGACCCCAAGAAGAGCTTCAACCGCGGCTGCACCGACTATTTCCTCCATGGTCGCCAGCAGGGGATCGACTCCACCAAAAGCCCGAAATATGTGGGCGAACCGCTGGGGCGTGTCACCAAGGTGACCCGTGACGGTATCGAGATTGACGGCAAACAGGTCACCCTCAACAACGGCGACGGTTTGGGCTTCTTCAAGCCGAACAACGAGCTGGTGGGGATGCGTCTCAACAAGGTCGAAGGTAAGCAGTTACTCCTGTCAGAACGCATGCCGGGGCTAAAGGTGGGGACCGAAATCTACCGCAACCACGATCAGGCTTTCAGCAAGATGCTGGAGAAGGCCAGCGCAGATCGCCGCATCCGGGTCGATATGGTGCTGGCAGAGTGCGATGAGGGCGTGATCCTCACGCTCACCGACGAGCAAGGCATCAGCGCCGCGGTGACGCTTCCCTGTGACAAACAGCCTGCCGACAATCCGGAGCGGGCGCTGCAGCAGGCGCGGGATCAACTTGGCAAACTTGGCAATACCCTTTTTGTGGCGCGCAAGATTGAGTTGGCATTCACTCACCCGCTATTTATCGCCGCATCACAGCTCAACGGCTTGCGCCGGGATGGCATCGCTGCGCTGGAGGCCGCACGCGTGGCCAGTTATCAGCGCCCCGAGCGACGCATCGCCCTGCGGGATATCCACTATCCCCAGCACCGTCTCTCCTACCTTGGCAATGTGCTGAACAGCGCGGCTGAAAAGTTCTTCCATGAGCACGGGGTGGAGCGCATTGCCCCCGCCTATGAGGCGAACAAGGAGGAGCGGGAAGTGGTGCTGATGATCACCAAGCATTGCATCCGCTATAGCCAGAACCTCTGCCCGAACGAGGTGCCCGGTCTCAAGGCCGAGCCGCTGGAACTCAAGATGGGTAAAGACACCTTCCGCCTGCGTTTTGACTGCAACCGATGTGAGATGCATGTGATGGGCAGCCTGAAACGCTGATCAATGAGCCCCTTTCTACATCTGGAAAGGGGCAATTTTTATCGCAGGTTCTCTGCCTACCCTCCTTTAATTGCCCCTCTCCAGCGCCAGCAGCGTTTTTTTAATCTCCAATCCCCCCGCATAGCCGGTCAGGCTGCCGTTTTGGCCGATCACCCGATGGCAGGGGACGATGATCGAGAGCGGATTGCGGCCATTTGCTGCGCCCACAGCCCGAACCGCCTCGGGTTTGCCGATGGCACGGGCAATATCGCTGTAGCTGCGGGTCTCGCCATAGGGGATGTCGCACAGCGCTTGCCACACCGCCTGCTGGAAGGCGGTGCCACGAGCCGCAAGGGGCAGGGAGAAACGCTGCAAGCGACCAGCAAAATAGGCGTCAAACTCGGCGAGGAAGGGTGCCAGCGCTGCGGCGTCTTGCTGCCAGCTGCTCATATCGGGCAGCGCCCGCAGGCCCGCGACAAAGTCCACATGCACCAGACCATGCTCGTTGATGGCAACCAGCAGATCGCCGCAGCGGGTCGGCAGGATATCGTAGCGGATCATGGGGTTATCTCCTGTTGTTGGTTATCCGGCTGGTTTTCGTTGCCAGTGGCACGGAGCAGCAAATCGGGCGCTTCGCTCATGGCATGCCACAGCCAGCTTGCGGCATAGCTGCGCCACGGCTGCCACGTTGCACTTTGGGTTAACACCTCTTTCACCGGTAGTTTGGTGCCGCCTCCGAGTGCCTTTTGCAGCACCAGATCGGAAGCGGGGAAGGCATCTGTATCGAGCCCGCAGCGCAGCCGCCAGTAAGCGACCGTCCAAGGACCTATGCCCGGCAGCGCCAGCAACTGCTCATCACTGGCTGTAGTGAGGGTCAGCTCGCCGCTGGCCAGTGCCTGCGCCACGCCCCGCAGGGTGCGAATGCGGCTGCCGGGCATGCCGATGCCGTCGAGATCGAGTTCACACAGCTGGGCGGGGGTCGGTAGTTGCGCCACCCCGAATTGGGCCTCGGTGCGTGCCACCAGTCGCCCGAGTATGGTGATGGCCCCCTTGACCGAGACCTGCTGGCCGACGATGGCGCGCAGCATCACCTCGTATTCGTCCCAGCCCCCCGGCAGGCGCACGCCGGGCCAGCGTGTCTGCAAACGGGCCAGTAGCGGATCCTGACCGAGGAGATTACCGATCCGCTGCATGTCGGCATCGAGATCCCACATCCGGCGCACCCGATAGAGCAGATCCGGCAGCGCGGCGAGCGGCAGATCATGGACGGTGAGCTGCAGGTTGTGCCCCTTGCCCTGTGCGATGCGCACCAGTGCAACCTGATCGCCAACCAGATAGCGTCGCTCATACACTTCGCCATCCACCCGCTCCAGCCCGGGGATCGCCCGTAGCCGATAGAACGCCAGCATGGCCGCCACGTCATACGGAGGGCGGTAGGGCAGTTGCAGCGTCAACGTAGCCCCACGCCGGCCTGAAGTACAGTGGTCGGCCATATCGTTGCAGCCTTCCTGTTGACGCAGGGTACGCGGGGTTAGTCCATAGGCGTTGAGCCAGGCGTCGTTGAAGCGACGGATGCTGGCAAAGCCGGCGGCAAAAGCGATGTCGGTGATGGGCAGCCCGGTTTCAGTCAGCAGTCGTTTCGCGAGCAGCAGGCGGCGTGTTTGCTCCACCTGCTTTGGTGAGGCGCCAAGGTATGCCTCGAACTGGCGGCGTAGCGTGCGCTCACTGATACCGCTCTCCGCCGCCAGTTCGGCGAGCGTGCTGTCTGCCAGCTCGCCGCGATCGATACGTGCCAGCAGACGAGCCAGTTCAACCGGCAGATCGCCACGGGCGGCGGGGGCCAGCTCAGGGCGGCAGCGCAGGCAGGGTCGCAGCCCATACTGCTCGGCGGCAGCGGCGCTTGGGAAGTAACGCACATTGTGCTCGTGCGGCGGACGTGCCGGACAGACTGGCCTGCAGTAGATGCCGGTCGAGAGCACGCCAGTATAGAAGCGGCCATCGAAGCGCGCGTCGCGGGCGAGCCGTGCGGCGTGACACTGTTCGCGGCTGAGGGTGTTGATTACCTCATCCGGTGACGACTCAGGGCTTGGCTTTGCATTCATGGTGTTGGCGGCTTTGCTGGAATAGATGGCAAGAGAGTAAGGGGGCTCGGGGGCCATGACTAGCCAGAAACGGACAGGGATAGCAAAAATTGGCGAAAGGTTTTTTTACTCTTTCGTTGCACGGTTGGGTTTCACTCTTCGCTCCGTTGTTGTCCATGTATCGCGGCTCGACAGAAGGGGGCATAACGGATGTCGATTGGCCTAGCTTTATTTGCTTAGCGAGATTAGTGGCGGTGAAAACTGCTTAAAAATTAATAATAGATCACATAATTATCTTTTTTACATTGAGTGTGGCGATTTAGTGTTGTTCAATCGAGTCAGTTAATTTTTTATGATTATTAAGTCATCGCATTTGCGGCCCAGGGCCGACCAATAACAACAACACTTGCCAAGGATGATAAGTGAACGACTGTAAGGCATGGCCCCATTGCCGGGGGTTTAGTCTGATCGAGTTGTTGATCGCCATGACGGTTGTCAGCATTCTCGCGGCCATCGTGTTGCCAGCGTATCAGGGTTATCTGCAACAGGGACGTCGTTACGAAGCGCAACAGCAATTGCTGGAGCAGGCGCTCGCCCTCGAACGTATCTATACCCAACAGGGCCGTTATCCCGACACGTTTGCCACCCCTTCCAACACGGATTTCTACCAGTTCAGCTATAGCCAGCAAGATGCTGGCGATTACCTGCTCAAAGCCATTCCAACGACGCGTCAACAGGATGAGTGCGGCACACTGACCCTCGATCAGACCGGTTATCGCGCGGCCAATCGCCATGACTGCTGGGGATCATAAGATGAATGTGCGCGGATTTACTCTGATTGAGTTGATGATCACGGTCGGCATCGCCGCCATCTTGCTATTGGTCGGGTTGCCCTCCATGAGTCAGCGCCTCGCGGCCGAACGGCTCGATCGCAGTGCGACCGAACTCGCTTCAGCCTACCGCTTTGCCCGCAGCGAAGCGGTCAAGCTGACCCTGCCGGTGGTTCTGCAGGGCACCGAGAACGGTGGCTGGGAGGTGATGGCCGACAGCCAGCGGTTGCGTCAGGCATCAGCTCCCGGTGGCGGCGTGGTGATCAAGCCGTTTGACCCCATCCAGATCGCGCCAACCGGCAGCAGCAGCCACGCCGAGATCATTCTGGCCAATCGCCTCGGTGAGCAGCGGGTGCTCTGCGTGGCCCCGAGCGGCCAGCTGCTGCAAGGGAGCTGCTCATGAGACACGCCACACTTGCCCGCCAGCAGGGCTTCAATCTGGTGGAGATCATGGTCTCCATGGTGTTGGCGGTGATGGTGTTTCTCGGTCTCGCCAAGGGGCAGGTAGTCTCGTTGCAGCAGGCGCATTACAGCTTGCAGAGCACGCTGGCCACGATCGAGGCGAGCAACAGCGTGGAGCAGATCTGGAGCTCGCTGTGTGAAGTGCAGCGCAAGCCCGAGCGGTTCACCCAGGCCGATTTTCTTGCCCGTTTCACCCTGCAGGATGGCCACCGGCTGGTGCTGCCGAACCGTTATAGCGACAACTTTGTGGTTGCTATCGAGTGGCAGGATGAGCGGGTCTCCGGCGCCAAGCGGGTGGAGTTGAACGCAGGATTCCCGCCCTTATGCTGAGCGTCCCCTCACGGCAACGAGGCGTCAGTCTCGTCGAGCTGATGATCTCCATGGTGCTCGGTCTGATGCTGATGCTGGCGATTTTTGCCGGTTACGCCCCGATCAAGAGCACGGTCGAGCAGAGCAAGGCGCTGGAGCAGGCGAACGAAGTGCTGCGCTTTGCCACTCTCACCTTTACCAACAGCATCAAGCAGGCGGATCAGCTGATAGCCGTGACCCCTGATCGCCTGACGCTGGCCTTCAAGGTAGAGGGGGGCAATCAGGTGCTCTCCTGCCTTGGCAATCAGAAAACCGCCGATTTTACCGAGCAGTACCGCTTCACGCCGCCGGTACTCAGTTGCGATGACGGAGATGGCCCGCGCCTGTTGCTGGCCCATCTTCAGGATCTTGAATTCGGCCAGCAGGGTGCACTGGTCAATATCCGCATCTTGCCCGAAGGGCTGCCCAGCTATCTGGCACCGGGAGTAGAGGTGCAGGTGGCCCGCCGCAAGGCGGTCTGGGCGGCAGCGTTAGCCACATCCGGTGCCAACGCCACAGCAGGGGGAGCGGGATGAACAAGGGATTGAGCGGGCAGCGGGGAGCCGTACTGCTGGTGGTGCTGGTGGTGAGCCTGCTGTCGAGTCTGCTGGTGTTTACCAGCATTCAGGAGAACCAGTTGCAGACTCGCCTGAGCGGCAATTTTCACAAGAAGATCAATGCGCAGCTCAGTGCCGAGCAGGGGATGAACGAGAGTTATCGTGCCCTGCATCAGGCACTTGGCGCCGAACCGCGGATAGAGTGGGAGCAACTGGTGCAGAAGGTGCCTGGCAAGGGAGAAGGGGCTATGGCGGGCAGCCGCTTCAGCATCGATCAGCTGGATGCCTCCGCCGGCAGCAAGCTGGCGTTGCAGAGCCATGGCCGCTATTTGGAGGGCAATGCCAGCCTCAACGCGCTGTTTGCCCTTAAGCGCGAGCCCGGCAATCTCATCTTTCAGGATTCGGTGGTGGCGTGTGAAGGGTTGAGCCTTTCCGGTAGCGGTTTTATCGACAGCTACGACTCGCGCAAGGGCAAATATGGCGGCACCAACATTAACCAGAATGCCAAGGTGGCGACCGTCAGTGACAAGGCCAATGTAGTGCTCGACGGCAATTCGCCAATTTGGGGCGATGTACGGGCGACCGGCTCCGTGACCCTGAACGGATCTTCTCCCATCTCCGGCAACGTGAATGCCGGGAGCGACGTCATTATCTCCCCCTCTTCTGACAAGATTGTCCGGGTCTCCGGCAATGTGAAAGGTGGCGGTAGTTTGACCCTGAAAGGGGGGCGCATCGGTGGTCAGGTGGCGGTCAATGGCAATGTCTCCATGGATTGGGGTACCAGCATCGACAGCGGCAAACTCAGTTATGGCGGTGCGGGCAGTTTTAACGATCAGGCGAACCAGAAGTATCTGGATCCCCAATACCGAACTCATCCCAAGCTACCGCCTGTGGCCGGGCAGGTGTGTGACCCGCTCAATGTGGCCGCGCTGCCCAAATCGTTCCCCCCTGCAACGCTGCCCATCAATGGCCCCCTGACGCTTGGGGCCACCCAGCAGATGGTGCTGACCACGGATCCCTCCACCGGCTCGGTTACCAGCAGCAACCAGCACAAGCCCGGGCTGCCGCTCCCCGGCAAGGGGGAGCTGTTTGGCAAGGATCAGACCATTTATCAGCTCGACAGTCTCAATATGGGGGCCGATGCCAGTCTCACCATCAAGGGGGATGTGGTGCTGCTGATCGACAATGATTTCACCATGACTGGCAGCAACCAGTTGACGGTGAGCGAGGGGAGCAGTCTGACCCTGATCGTCAGCGGCAAGGTTGATCTCGGGGCCGGTGCCGAGGTGACGGCAGCCAAGCAGGGGCTGACTGCTGGCGGTACGCCCGCTATCTCCATCTATTCCGCGTATAGCGGCAAGGATGGGATCACGCTGTCGGGGAATACCCCGCTCTATGCCGCCCTCTATGCCCCGCTGACCGAGATGAAGATCAGCGGAAGTGGCGGTCTGTACGGGGCGGTGCGGGCAAAACACTTGACCGAGAGCGGTGCAGGCGGGGTGCACTACGACGAGGCGCTGGGCATGGCAGATTTGGGGGATGATCAGGGGCCGCCTCCGACACTGGCACTGCGGCAGTGGCACTTTGTGCAATGAGGCTGGTGAGCCGCTAAAAAGGATCGAATGGGGCGAGCAACTGTGAGAAGGTGGAGATCTGTCCACCTAGCCGTTCACTGTTGAGGAGTGCTCCATGCCAGGCCCCGCTCGCGCCGGTGCCCTGATCTATGCCAAGGATCCGGGCTTGTTGACCCACTTTTACCGTACCCTGCTGCAGATGGTGGTCTGCAATCAGGATGAGCAGCTGGTAGTGCTGGAAAACAGCGATATCCAGCTGCTGATCCATGCCATTCCCGAGCCTTATGCCGGGCAAGTCGTTATCAACCGCCCGCCAGCACTGCGGGAAGAGGGGGCCATCAAGCTGTTCTTCACCGTCTCCAGCCTCGCCTGGGCGGAAGCGAAGGCGGCGGATCTCGGCGGCGGCCTGCTGCCACAGCAGTGGACGGGGCCCGGCTTTGTGGTGCGCAACGCCTTCGACCCTGAGGGCAATATCCTGCAGCTGCGCGAGTTGCTGGGTACCCCGGATCCCCTCTGAACTCTCTCTTTTTACAGCATTGTCGTGACGGCGTGCTGTGCCATGCACCGCCATAAAAATGAACCGCCATAAAAACGGGGCCCTGTAGTGGTCAACTAAAAAGGGCCCCGTTCTGCTGTTAGCTTACTGCGCTCATTACTTCAGGTAGCGCTGTTCCAGATGTTGGCGCAGCCAGTGTGGGTTGAGCGCTTCACCGGTGGCGCGGCGCACCAGCTCGTCGGTGCTGTGCAAGCTCCCCTGTGACCAGATGTGGCGTCCGAGCCAACCGAAGATCTCCGGCAGGCGGCCCGCCGCGATCACCTCCCCCATGCTGCCCAGCTCTTTTTCGAGGGCAAAGCGCAGCTGGGCGGCATACATGGCGCCCAGGGTGTAGCTCGGGAAGTAGCCAAACGAGCCGTCTGTCCAGTGAATATCCTGCATGCAGCCATTGCGGTAGTTGCCCTTGGTGGAGAGCCCCAGCCACTGCTGCATCTTGGCATCCCACAGCTCGGGGATGTCGGCCACCTCGATCTTCCCTTCCACCAGATCGCGCTCCAGCTCGTAGCGCAGAATAACGTGGGCCGGATAGGTCACCTCGTCCGCATCGACCCGGATAAAGCCCGGCTCGACCCGGCTGTAGAGCTTGGCCAGATTGTCCGGCGCAAACGCCGCCTGTTCGCCGAAGTGGTGACGAATGCGTGGTGCCAGCAGCGCGAGGAAGGCCGGATGATGCCCCAGCTGCATCTCGCAAAACAGGCTCTGACTCTCGTGGATCGCCATGGAGCGGGCCTCGGCCACCGGCTGACCCAGCAGATGGCGCGGCAGCCCCTGCTCGTAACGGGCGTGACCTGTCTCGTGCACTATGCCCATCAGGCTGGAGACAAACTCCTGCTCGTTATAGCGGGTGGTGATCCGCACGTCGGTCGGCACGCCGCCACAGAAGGGGTGACTGCTCACATCGAGGCGGCCGTGTGTGAAATCAAAGCCGAGCAGCCCCATTACCTCCTGGCCGAGTGCCTGTTGGGTCTGGATGGGGAAGGGGCCTTGCGGCAGCAGCAGGGCATCGCCCTTCTGCTGTTCACTCACGGTCTGGATAAGAGCCGGCAGCCAGCTGGCGAGATCGCCGAAGATTTGATCGAGCCGTGCGCTGGTCATGCCCGGCTCATAGAGCGCCAGCATGGCGTCGTAGGGGCGCACGCCAAGCGCATCGGCCCGCAGCTGCGCTACTTCACGGGAGAGTTTCACCACCTCCTCGAGATTGGGGGCAAAACCGGCCCAGTCGTTGTTCTTGCGCTGGCTGCGCCAGGCGTGCTCGCACTTGCTGCCAGCGAGCGACAGTGCTTCGACCAGCTCACCGGGCAGCAGGCTGGCATCTTGCCACTGGCGCTTGATCTCGCCGAGGTTGGCCCGTTGTACTTCATCGAGCGGTTCGCTCTCGGCCTTGGCAATCCAGTCGCCCAGCTCGGGAGCTGTGCGCTTCTGGTGGATCAGCAGACCGAGTTCGGCCATCGCTTCGGCGCGGGCATCGTTGCCCCCTTCCGGCATCATGGCCGCCTGATCCCAGCCACAGATGGCGGCGAGGTGGCTAAAGCGGTGGATCTGTTGCTGATGTTGTTCAAGCTTTTGATATGACATGGGATTGTCCTTGTTATCGTCCCTGATGGTATGCCGCCCCGTACCTGG
>NZ_QAJD01000039.1:43721-57904 GCF_003061465.1 Aeromonas sp. HMWF017 | reverse complement strand
CCGCCGCTGTATAGTTGACCACCTTCATGCAGGCGGGCCAAAGGCGTAGTGGCGAGAGGCGGGTTAGCCGAGCCGCTTCTGGTGCCGTTCGCGATTTTCCGCTTTTTTGCGTTCGCTTTTACGCAGCAGCACGTATAGAGCACCGCTGCCGCCGTGGCGACGCTCGGCGCTGTGGATCGCCATGACGGCGGGCAGTTGCGGCAACCAGGCGCTCACATAGCTTTTCAGCAGGGCACGCGGGGTGCTGCGCTCCCCCTTGCCGTGCAGGATCAGCAGACAGCGGATATCCCGGACTTCACAATCCGCAATGAACTGCACCAGCGTCTGGCGCGCTTCGTTGAGGGTTTTCTGGTGCAAGTCCAGGCTGGCCTGTAGCTCGTATTTGCCGAGCCGCAGCTTCTTGTAGACCCCCTCCTGCACCCCATCACGCTTGAAGCCGACGATTTCGTGCGGATCGCGCATCTCGATGGCCTCCATGGTGAGGTGGTCGAGGGCGAGTTGTTCGGCAGTGGCAGCCTGGCGGCGAGCGAGCTGCGCCTCGGTCGGGGCGGATTTGGCCGCATGGGGATGGATGTTGTCGCTGCGAATGGGCCGCACGTCGGCCACTTCATTCATAAATAGCGAGAGTTCGTCGTTATGAGACACGGCAGGCTCCCCATAAGAAAAAGTGGGGGTCATTATAACGGCCGCAACCGGCACAGAAAATGGGGAAAGGGGGAGGGGATAAGGGGCGCCCAGCTTGGACATTAGTGCAGCCTGGCCCGGGAAGCACAGTCGCAAACCATAAAACAGCACAGGCGGTCAGTGTGAACTGCCGCCTGTGGTCAGAGGATTATTTTCCCTCTTTGGGCTGTTGAGAATGGGGTTGCTGTGAATGAGGCGGTTGCGAGTGCATCACCTTGTAGATGAAGTAGGCCGCGTAAGAGCTGATGAGCAAGAAGGTGCCGATAATCACCAGCATCGACATCAATCCCACGCTGTTGCCAAACATCAGGTCCAGCCAAAAGTCCATTTTATTGCTCCTGTCACCCGGTTGATGACAGGCATGATAAATACCTCTTTGCCCTGTCCGGGATGATCCCGATCAACTCCCTTGCAGGTTGTTTAATAACCAGCGCGATCTGTGATCGTTCTCACTGGACTCCTTGCGACCGAGCCTGCACAGGGCCCGGTGTGGTGAGCGGGGTAATGCGCCACCCTTGCTGCTCCAGCAACGCCAGCAACCCCTGCTCGCCGTAAAGGTGCAGGGCGCCTACCACGATAAAGCTCTCGTTGGGCAGGGTGGACCATTTCTTCAGCCAGTTGTGGTTGCGCTCGGCCAGCAGGGTCTGTTCCATCCAGCTCTGTAGCGCAGGGGGAGCCATCTCCTCCTTGAGCAGATTGATAAGCGTCGCCTCATCTCCCTGCTGCCAGGCCTTCATCACGGCGGCGAAACCACTCTCCAGCATCGGTAGCTCATCCAGGGTGCTGGCGAGCATCAGGGTCTGGTTGTCACCCACGCTGGCCAGATAACCGAGCTGCTCCAGCAGGGTTTCAAAACCCACTACCGGTTTGCCCTCTTTGGCGGCTCGGGTGGCAAAGTGCTGGTCTATCCCGAGTTCACTCTTGAAGTCGGAGCGGGCCATGGCGGCTTGGGTCAGAGTAATGGCAGCAAACCAGGGGCGCAGGGTGGCGAGGGTCGCCTCGTCGATGCCATAGCGGGCCCCCGCCATCAGGGTGCGTTGATAGAGCTCGGCAGGTAGATGATCCTTGAGCGGCTTGCCATCCACCAGTCGGGTGAGGGAGCCGGTCTGTTGCCACTGATCCGGCGTGATGCTGTTCATGTCCACCTCCATCACCAATGCGCGACTCTGCAGCCAGGCACGCTCCACTGACTCGGGCAGAGGATAGAGGGCTGGTTTGCCCGCATGGATGGAGCCCAGCAGCCAGTGTTGCTGGTTGCCCTTGCTCACCCGATAGAAGGCGGGATCGGCAAAGGCGTGCAGCGGTAGCAGCAGGCAGAGCAGGAAGACAAAGAGGGAGCGATGAAATCTCATGGGGATCCTTAATATGCGCCGGGTGACTTCTCTTGCTGACAATAACCCCTATGATAAGTCCTCATTTCAGATAACCAAGAGGTTTGCCATGCCCCATCTTCGTTTTCGCGCCGTGACGCTCGATACCCTGCAACAGGTGAGTGGTCCGCTGCAGGCCGAGCTTTGCGAGCTGACCGGCGGCAAGCCGGAGTTTGTCACCATGGAGCGGGTGGAGAGCTGCTGGATCCGCAACGGCGAGCCAGAGACGGGTTTTCCGTTTGTTGAGCTGCACTGGTTCGAGCGGCCACAAGAGATGCAGGACGCGGCCGCGCGCCTTATCACGCGCCATTTGAAACGGGTGCTGGGGGAGCAGACCTATGTGGTGGTGCAGGTGATCCCTCTGGTCAAGAGCGCCTACTACAGCAATGGCGAGCACTATTGAAGAGAGGGAAAAACCAGGTTGGCGGGACGGGTGATGCCGCTACCCGGCTAACGCCACTTGGGCGGCAGGATGCTTGTCGCCCATCACGGGATCAGGCCGATTTGGCCAGCAGTTTATCGAGCCAGCGAGTGGGCAATACCCGTCGCAGGAAGGCAAACAGCCGGGTCGGAGTGGTCACCGGATAGCGTGCCTTGGGATGGGCGTGGGTCAGCGCATGGAGCAGCGGCGGGATGCAGGCTTCGCTTGGGAGGGTAAAGCCGCTGGTGGCCCCCTCTTTTTCCAGCCGTGTCAGGGTCTGGCGGTAGGCCGACTGATGACGGCTCTGGGCCGGATCGATGTGCCGCAAGAAGGCGCTGCGGGCATTGGCACGAAAACGGGTATCGATGGGGCCCGGTTCAATCAGGCTGATATGTACCCCGCTACCCGCCAGTTCGAGGCGTAGAGTGTCGCTATAACCTTCCAGCGCAAATTTGCTGGCGTTGTAGGCGCCGCGATACTTCATGGCAACCAGTCCCAGAACCGAGCTGTTCTGCACTATCCGCCCCTCTTTGGCCTCCAGCATCGGCGGCAGCACCTGACGGATCAGATGGTGCCAGCCAAACAGGTTGGTATTGAATTGTTCCCTGAGCGCTTCGGTGGGCAGATCTTCCAGCGCCCCGGGTTGGCCATAAGCGCCATTGTTGAACAGGCCATAGAGGCGCCCGCCCGCCAGATGGAGCGCCGCACTGGCACCCAGCTCGATGGAGGCAGGGTCCGCCAGATCCAGCTGTACTGCCAGCAATCCCTGTTGCTGCAGACGGGCCACATCTTCCGCCTTGCGCGCCGAGGCGATCACGGTAAAACCGTGCTGCCCGAGCGCCTGTGCGGCGGCGAGGCCAATACCGCTGGAACAACCGGTGATCAGAACAAAACGGGGCATGATGGCGTCCTTGTGACTGCTGACAAAAGCGTGTGGGCAGGTGAGCGGGTAAAATCCTTATCCGGCTCGCATGTTAGCCTGCCAACCGGTAAAAAGAAAACCGGGCCAAGTGGCCCGGTTTGCTGACATCGTATTGCCTGATTACATGAAGGTAAGCGGCATGATGATGTGGAACTTGACGTCGTGCTCGGAGGCGAAGATGTTGGGGTAATCGGTCCAACCGCCGCCCTGGCTGATGTCGTTGTTGTAGTCGGTGTAGTGCAGTTTGAACAGGGTGCCTTTCAGCTTGCCATCCTGCACGGTATAGGTGACATCGAAGTTGGCTGCCCATTCGGTATCTTCACCGTTGGCTGCTTTCTTGCCTTGACCGGTTTCGATATCCCAACCGTAAGCACCGGATACACCGACGGACCAGCCAGGCGCACCAACCAGGTCATCCAGAGAACGGGTCACGCCGAAGAACAGTGCTTTCTCGTTGTTTGCGTTCCAGTCAGAGCGGGAGTCCCACCAAATTTCGTTGGCACCCTGGGAGTTGGCGTAGCCACGGGTCAGACGGGGCAGGTAGTTGCCTTCCGCACCTTCAGCCTTGGTCCACAGACCTTCCAGACGGAAGCCGTACGGGCCCATGCCCCAGGCGGCTGTCAGAGCTTGTTGCCATGCCAGACCGTCATAAGTCTCGATCTGGGAAGCGCCCTTGGTGTAGGTCTCGGTCTCGGAACCGTAGAACTGGTAGCTGGTGGAGAGGCCGCCCAGTACGTCAAACTTGTGAGCCAGTTTGAAGTGGTAGCTGTCCATGTAGCCTTCGGACTGACCGAAAGAACCGGTCACTGCAGTGCCATTTTCGAAGGTGTAACGGGCTGCGATACCGTGGATGTAGTCGATGACGTTTTCATCAGCGAACGGATCCATCCACGCTTTGGCACGGGAGAAGACCTGAGTCTCTTTGTACCAGGGGGCCTTGTACTCGTCAGCGATGGCGTAGGTCAGGTAGAGGCCACCGAAGTTACCTTCAACTTGACCACCACGATAGGTACCCGGCTGATAAGACCAGTTAACACCGATTTGGCCAGGGACATACAGCTGGGTATAACCACCCTTGGCAGTGATGCCGCCGTCCAGGAATTTCAGCTTCATCGCTGCGTTGGAGAGGCTGAAACCACCTTCAGGGGAGCCATCTTTGGCGTTGTTGCCCCAAGAACGGCCAGCGAAGGAGAATTCGTTTTCCTGGTTGACCGGGTGATTTTCGGTAACGGCCAAGTCATAGGCACCGAAGCCGCCCAGATCCAGACCTACGGTGTCCCAGGCATAACCGGAGTTGAAGTTAAGAGCGGCTTGAACGGTGGAATGGCTCAGGTTGGACTGGTATTTGCCTTCTTTCTTGGCTGCAGTCGGGTCACCATCGATGCGCTGACGATCACGCTGGAAGTAGAACAGACCGCCGGTCAGTTTGGAGTCTTTAACGAAGGTTTCATAGGACTGGCCGTATTCCGGGCTCATCATATCCTGAGCTGCCAACGCCATACCGGGGGCGACCAGAGCGGCTACCACAGCGGCACTCAAAGCGGCGCGCTTGAAGATCACTTTTTCCATTTTTATTGCTCCTGATTTTATGGACTTAGCTTTTTTTTCCGGCAGTTGGCATCGGGCCTACCGCTCGGTATTGGCATTGCAATCAAAACCCCGAAGGGCAAAAAATCTTGTCTTGGCTACCTGCAAACCCGGATGTCTTGGCACATCTGTAGTTGGCAGTCCTGATCATCACATGTTGTTTTTTTATGTTCCGATTCTTGGCTATCGGACAACCTCAAGAGTACGTTCGCGGTGCGAAATATCAATGAAAAGTTCCCTCAACGTTTCAAAAGTATGACCGAGTGCAAATAATCATGGGCAAGGTCGTAAACAGCCTCATGGCAGGTATCACGGTGATGAGAGCGTTTTCTTGAGGCCGCAGCCAGCGCCAGTGCGGGTTTTCATCCGGTACGGGGGAAGAGGTGTCAGTTAACCTGCCGATAACAGATAATTTTGTGCTACAAAAAAACTTTCCCTCTGGTCGAGGGAAAGTTATCTGGCAAAGATGTGAAGCGAATAGGGTTCAGCCTTGCTGGCCGAGGATGCGGGGGATCTGCTGCGCCTGATGGTGGATATGGGAGGAGACCTGCACCGAGAGCTGACTCACCTGACGGGCATGCTGATGGATACGGGTGATCAGATCGGCAAAACTGGCCAGTTTGTGCTCCTGACTTTTGGCGTTGTCGGCGCCCTGCAGGGCGATCACTGCGGTGTTGCGGGCGATCTCCCTCACTGCCTGGGTAGTCTGGCGCAGTTGTTCCGCCTGCGCCCGCTGGCGGCTTGATTCGCTGGTGATCCGGTTCAGTACAGTGCCAAGCTGTTCACCGGATTGGGTCAGACGCCCCAGAATATCGGTGATCTGGTTGAGGGATTGCTGGGTATTGGCCGAGAGGTGGCGCACTTCATCGGCAACCACGGCAAAACCGCGTCCCTGTTCCCCTGCGCGGGCCGCTTCGATGGCGGCGTTGAGGGCCAGCAAGTTGGTCTGCTGAGCGATATGACCGATCACATCGACAATGGCCGTCACATCGGCAACCGAGCGGGTGAGGGCTTGCAGCGCCTCATCGCTCTCGTCAATCGCCAGTCCGGTCTGATGAGTGGCGTGCAGCATGCTCCCCACCAGATCTTCGCTCTGGCTCATCGCCTGTTCGTTATGGTGGGCATGCTGGGCGATGTCGGCGGCGACCTGATGGACCTCTCCGGCCAGCAGGTTCAGCTCATCCATCATCTGGCCGCTCTCGTCGACCACCTGTTCGGTGGTGCGGGTGCTGTGGTGGATCTCGTCAACCTGACTGACCATTCCTTGCAGACTGAGGGATACCGCTGACAGCTGCCCCTCTTTCTGTTGCTGGTCCAGTTGCAGGCGACCGATCAGCCGATTGTAGCTGGCAACAATATCGGCCAGCTCGTTGCGATCGCGCCCGGCAGGCAACGGCTCGGCCTGCCCCGTCTGATCGAGCTGCAGAAAGGCTCCACGCAGTCGCAACAAGGGGGTGAGCAGCCAGCGTCGTTGCACCAGCGCAAACAGCAGGGCGACAACCACTAGGCAGAGCGCCAGCGTGCCGAGGATGGTGGCCAGCTCCTGATTGACGGCTTGCCGTTCGTGGGCAAGTAGTTCCCCCATCTGTCTGGTCGCTTGCAACATGGCCATGATGTCTTGCTGCACGGTCTGGCGGCCAGCCTGTTGTTGCTGAAGCGCCGTGCGGCTGTTGGCCAGCTCCTGCGGATAGCGGCCCAGCAGCGAGCGTAATTCGCTGCGTGGTTGATCTCCCAGCTCCTTGCGCACCGGCTCCCCCAGCGTGAACTCATCGGCGGGCGCCTCTTCATACAGGCCGATCAGCGGCAAGGCTTGCAGTGCTTGCGCCTGTTTTTGCAGAGCCTCCAGCTCGAAGCGGATCCCTTCGAGCAGCTTTTCATTGCCCTGCTCCATATAGCTTTGGCGCAAATGGGCGAGGCGCGGCAGGCCCGCCAGGATCTCGGCCGCACCGCGGCGATATTGCTGTGCCGCGGCAGATTGTTCCGTGTTGGCACCTTGCTCCCCATAGCGGATCAGCTCCATGGCCTGGCTGCCCAACTCACTCTCGGCATTTTGCAGCAGCAGCTGGCTGTTGCCCGAGAGCTTGCCTGCGGCCTGATAGTCGTGCGCGATGCGCTGCGCCATCTGTTCGAGTTGCTGTCTGAGCGGGGCTGCCACGGCATCATCCTGAGCGGCCAGCGAGGAGAGCGCTTGCTGGCGGACCTTCTCCGCTGCTGTCAGTTGTTGCGGATCGCCGCTGTTGAGGTAGTCACGCAGGCTGTTTTGCAGGGTCACGGTCACCAGTTGTTGCAGCGTCTCGTGCTGATGCTGGGCCTGATTGGTACGGGCAAGCTGCTGCCAGCCGTGGTAGAGGGCCAGCGCCTGTCCTCCCGCAACCAATAACAAAACAAGGGAGGATAGGGTGGCGTAATGGGCGATTTTCACTGGGTAATTCCTGTCAGCACAGACCATGGGGGAGCGTGGCCCGAGCCTAAACAGGGATGATGGCGTTTTTATGACAGCATGGTCAGGTGGCTCTATTTTACCGACTTAACTGGCTGGGGATGCCAGTGCTCTGTTGCGTTGGCCCAGCATACCGAGCAGGGCGCCGCCCATGATAAGTGCACCGGCCAGCAGATGGCGCGAGGTCAGCTCTTCTCCGTTCAATGCCACTAACAGCAAAGTACTCAGCAGCGGTGTCAGGTAGGCAAGGGCACCGATCCGGCGTGGATCGCCGTCTCGCAGTGCCAGATACCAGGTCACAAAGGCCGCCCCCATGGGGCCCAGCGCCAGCCCGATGATGAGCCACCAGTCACTGGTGGGGATCTGCGCGAGTGGCAGGGGCCCCTCCAGCAGACGGGCAAGCAGCAGCGCCAGCAAACCCGCGGGCAGACAGGCTGCCGCAGTGACCACGGCGGGGGCTGGCGGCAGACGGCGTGATAATACCGAGTAGGCTCCCCAGACGACAGCTGCACCGAGCGCCAACAGGTATCCCGGCAGATAGGTCTGCTGTAGTTGCAGCTCGCCGTTGACCATCACCAGCATGGAGCCCGCCAGACCAAAGGCGCCAGCCAGCAGGTGATGGGCATGGAGTGGATGGCCGGGCAACAACAGCGGGGTGAACAGAATGATGCAGAGCGGCCAGAGGTAGTTGATGAGGTTGGCCTCCAGCACCGGGGCATGGCGAAAGCTCATAAAGAGCAGCAGATGGTAGAGCAGCAATGCCGTAACCGTCACCAGCCAGGTAATAGGACGAGCGCGCCATTGGCGCCAAAACGGCAAGGCCCCGACCCCGCAGAAAAACAGCACCAGCCCGACCAGCACCAGTGGTGACCCGCTGGTGACCCGTGACGTCAGCGCCGCCAGTGAAGCCCACAGCACAATGGTCAGCAAGGCAAAACCGGTGGATCTATCCCACCAGGAACATCCGGACATCTAACACTCCTTTGCAAGATGAAACAGGGCTTGGCCTCAAAGACAAGCCGAAGAGAAGCAGTCTATCAGAGAGCGCATGCTCTGAACGAAGAAAGGAGAGGGTCATTACGGTTGGATGGTCGGATTCATTGTCGCCAAAAACGACCAAGGGGTTAGCATCGTGAAGATGCCAACCCCTTGTTTTGTATGGCGCTCCCGACTGGAGTCGAACCAGTGGCCTGTCCCTTAGGAGGGGACCGCTCTATCCTGCTGAGCTACGGGAGCTGTGTGGCGGGCATTATACAAGAAGCAACTCCCTTTTAAACCCTTGATTTTTATTCCAATACTGCCAAATCCCCATTCTGGATGTTAAACGGCGAATATTTGTTCTGGCTGCTGATGATGGCGCCATCGTCGAATACCTGCACTACCTCGAACAGGCCGTCGGCCGGGTTGCGCATCATGCGGGACTTGCCGTAGGGGTCGATGAAGTCGGCGTTGTGCTGGATGCGGAACTGATCGCCAAGCTTGACACCGTTGCGCCGCCCCAGATTGATGTAGGGGCCACGTTCGTTCTGGCCGACCACCCGGGCGGTGACCGGGGCGCAGGTGAGCTGGGCCACCAGATCCTGAGCCGCCTGCTGCAGCTGGTAGTCGACCTCCTGGCCGTAGCTTGACTGCCAGAACTGGCCGCTGCTGCTGCCCACCTGTTCTTGCTTGCCAAAGGTCCAGGTGGCACGCCCTTCGTAAACTTTGCGGTTGATCAGACTGCCGTTGATACCGTCGAACAGGTAGAGCTGCATGCGAAAGTTGCGTACGGGATCCTCATACCAGCTGGTCAGCTGGTTGCCCTGCGGCTCGATGGAGAGATCATCGATGCTGCCGAGTACCAGATACTGGCTGTCGGTGCGCAGGCTGAGCGCCTTGATCTCTTCGAGGGCGCTGCGATCCCCCTGTTGCAGATGGAGCGGATCGATGCGCAGGTTTTCATCCAGCCACTGGCGCACCGCGACCCCTTGCCGCGCGTTGGCGAGAGTCTCGAACAGTCGTCGCGAGAGGTTTTCCGGCATGTCGTCCATGGCGCCGTAGCTGGCTTGGTCCGGATAACGCATCCGCAGCCTGACCAGTGTCAAATCCTTGGCGAAGTGCTGGGTCTGGCAGATCTGGCGCTCGGCCTGAATGTCGGCCACCAAGGTGATATACATGCGGCCGTTGCGCACCTCTTCCCGCTTGAGCCGATATTGGCGAATGTCGCCGCCGGAGCGGATCTGGATCTGCTCGGAGCGCAGGCTGCCATTTTCCAGACGCTGGACGCTGGAAACGGCCGCGCCGCTGGCCAGCAGCGCCTGACGCAGGGCGTCGCGGGTCGCCTGCTCGCGGGCATAGACCTCATCGCCCCCCAGAATGGCGGCGCTGCCCTGCGCTTCGATAAGCTCGGCTCGGGCGCTCAGGCTGGCCAGCAGCAGGGTCAACAGCAGCGGTAATTTCATAGCAGATACCTTGATTAGGCGACTCGCAGCCTCTTCTCTTGAAGAGAGCATGGCGGGCCGACATGGATCACAACAGTTGTTTGATGGCGTTTTTCTGACCATCCGCCAGAGATTGGCTTAACAACGAGTGTTTCAGCAAGAATCATGCCTCATTCCCGACTCAAGCTTTGTCCGGCGCGTCCGATAATAAGTCAGGTGCAGATACAGGAAAGGTATCCATGAACAAACTCATCACGGCGTTGGCGCTTGCTCTGGCATTGACCGGGTGCGGCTCCGACCCTATCAATCGGGATCAGGGTGACCCCCGCCAGGCGGCGCAGGGGATGGAGCTCAACTGGCTGGTGGCGCGCATGACCGATCAGCTGATGGAGCGCAAATCGCTGACCACCCTGACCGAGCCCATCGCGGTGGCCTCTTTCGTCGATCTCGATACCCTGCAGGATACCAACTGGATGGGGCAGCAGATTGAGGAGAGCTTTATCTACGAGCTCAACCGTCGCGGCGAGGTGGTGGTGGACTTCAAGCTGACCGGCAGTATCAAGGTGACGCCGCAGGGAGACTTCGTGCTGAGCCGCAACTACAAGGAGCTCTCTTCCCGCTTGCCGATCTCCCGCATTCTGGTCGGCACCTTCAGCCGCAACAGCAAGGGAATTCTGGTCAATGCCCGCGTTATCGACATGCGCACCAAGATGGTGGAGACCACGGCCCAGAGCCTGATCCCGCAAAAATATCTGTTCGGTGCCAACAACTCGTTTGGTCGGGCATCGATCAATCGCGGTTATCTGATGCGTGACAGTCAGGCCCGGCCGGGCGGTCATCTGGTCAACCTGACCCCGTGAGGAGCGAGTCATGAAGATCCTGTTTGGTTGCCTGTTGGCACTCTTGCTCACCGGTTGCAGCTACAACCGGGTGGTGGATTACACCCAGGGTGGCAAGCCCGATGATTTTCCGGTGCTCAAGGCGGTGGGCTATGCGGTGATCGACATCCAGCCCGGCCCCTCCCAGTCGGAGAAGATGCTGCAAGCCATTCGCGCTTCCAAGATGGATGCATATCGCGAGCTGGCCGAGCAGCTCAATGGTCAGCAGGTGCGCGGCCAGAGCAGCTATCGTGACCTGACCCAGACCTCCAACTCGCTGGATGTGTCGGTTGCCGGTGTGGTGCGTGGTGCCCGGGTGGTTGCCTCTTATCCGCGCGGCAATACCTATGCCACCGAGATGGAGCTCGATACCCGTGCCCTCTACAACATCAACCAGCTGATGGCCGGTCAGTTCTGAGTTGATGGGCTTGCTGTGAAAACCGGCATCAAAACAAAAGGCGAGCAGGGTGCTCGCCTTTTGTCGTTGTGGGCTGGTTAGTTCCCCATCAGCACCGGCGGCACTGCGGTGGGTTTCACATCCTCGCTCGGGTAGCAGCCAAGCACCTTGATATAGCGGGTGATCTTGGTCAGCTCCACCAGTGCGGCCTGCATCGCCGGGGTCTGCAGGTTGGCGGAGACATCGAGGTAGAACATCTCTTCCCACGGGTTGCCCTGCACCGGACGGGACTCCAGTTTGGTCATGTTGATCTCGTGGCTGCGCAGCACCAGCAGCGCCTCGACCAGCGAACCCGGCTTCTGGGAGGTGGACATGATGAGGGTGGTCTTGGCTGGGATCTGCGGTGCCACGTCGATGGGCTTGCGCGCCACCACGATAAAACGGCTGTAGTTCTCTTTCTGGTTGGCAAGCTGCTCGGCCAGCACATCCAGACCATACAGTTCGCCACCGGCGGCGCTGCCGATGGCGGCGGCCTCCGGGCTGGCCAGTTCTTTCACCTTCATCATGGCACTGGAGGAGGAGTCGCAGATCTCGTGACGGGCACCTTCCAGCTTGCTCAGATAGTGGGAGCACTGCTGGAACACCTGCGGGTGGGCATAGAAGGTTTTGATGCGACTCAGCTCGGTCGGCACGGCGGTGAGGATGCAGTGCTCAATGGGGTAGGTGAGCTCGCCGACGATGGAGAGGCTGGTGTGCTGCATCACGTCATAGACTTCGTTGATGGAGCCTGAGCTGGTGTTTTCGATGGGCAGCACGCCAAAGGCGGCGCGACCCGACTCCACCGCATCCAGTACTTCACGGAAGTTCTGGCAGTTCACCTCGATCACCTGATCCTTGTAGCGCGCCAGATATTTGCGGGCGGCGAGGCTGGAGTAGGAACCGCGCGGCCCCAGATAGGCGACGCTGGTCATCGGCTCCTGTTGCTCCGGGTTGAGCAGGCTCTGCAGATAGGCCTGCTGGGAGAGCACAGAGTCTTCGATGATGGTGTGATAGATACGGGTGATGTACTGGGCATCCAGCCCCAGCACGCGTCCTTTCTGGATCAGGGCGACCAGCAGCTCCTGCTCCCTCTGGTGGTCACGGATGGGGCGCGGGTTGGCTTGCTTGGCACGGGCGACCTCGATGCTGAGGGTCTTGCGTTTCGCCAGCAGGGCAAGCAGCTCCTGATCCAACCGGGTGATGTCTTGTCTGATCTCGTCGAGCGTTGCCATGATTGTTCCCTATCCAAGTAATCGATTGATATTAATGCAAAAAAAAGCCTCCGCTAGGGGAGGCTCGATTCGTCTTTGCTTTCTGTTCACACGACGACAGGCCTTCCCTCAAGCGGGCCGGATAAACGAGAAAGCAAAGAAGAATGGTGCGTGCATAGGTGTGTCCTTGAAGTAACGTCATAACCATTAAGGGATTTGCCGGTTTGATGCAAGTAAAACTTGCCCGCGGGCAGGGATGGGGGCAGGGTATCCGGTTAAGAAAATGGCGTATGAGCGATGTTCTATTGACTCTGTTTTGATGACTGACACCCAGTGGGGGAGGTAAAGACGATGGCGATTATTTTCGATCTGGGACGGGTGGTGGTGAGCTGGGATCCGGTAGGCATAGTGCATGCGGTGTGTGGCCCGCAAGGAGCCGAACAGTTGGCTGAGCAGCTCTTTGACCACCCGGACTGGCTGGAGGTGGACAGAGGCACCATGTCGCTCCACACCATGGCCCGGGAAGCACAAACGCGCACCGGCCTCTCGGCGGCACAGAATCTGGCCATTTTACAGGCAGTTCCCGCCTCCCTGCAGCCAGATCCCGCTATGCTAACCCTGATAGCCGAGCTGCACGGGGCGAGGCACACCCTGTATGCCCTCTCCAACATGGGTCATGCCAGCATCGACTGGTTGGAACAGCATCAGGATTTCTGGCGCTTCTTTAGCGGCAAGGTGGTCTCGGCGCGGGTGCGGATGATGAAGCCGGAGCCGGATATCTACCGCTATCTGCTGGTGTCGTTCGATCTGAAACCGGCAGAGTGTCTCTTCATCGATGACAGTCCCGCCAACATCTCGGCCGCCGAGGCCCTCGGTATCAGGGGGATCGTCTTTACCGACGCGGCGAGTTGCCGCCAGCAACTGGGTGAGCTGGGCTGTTTGCCCGCCACCGGCAAGGGGTGATGCCCCTCTAGGAGCACTATGGAGCATGGCCGGTTTCGCAATTGGCTCAGTCACTATCCCGAGGCGACCCTGATCATCGCCTGCAAGGATGGCAGCGGTTATCAGCTCTGTGTTGAGGCAGAAGGGGAGTGCCTCTGCCTGACCGACAGTGAGGGAGGGCGCTTGACCTTCACCTCGCTGGATCAGGCGCAGGGTTTCTTGCGAGCCCATCGGGTTCACCAAGCAAGATTACGAATTTATGACGCCCAAAATGAAGATTTAGCAGCAGAATCACAGGAAATAATCATCAAGTTTTAATTTTAACCAGACTCTTTAAGGGTCTATTCAGTTTGTTTGCCGCACAATACTGCACCTGTTCATCATCCGGAGCTGTTTAATGGGTGCCAATGTAGTTGTACTGAATCAGGGATATGATCACTCTTTTCAAGCCAGGGAACAGCTGCTGATTGAGCGACTGGCAAGTTTTGACGAGCTGGTTGTCTCTTTTTCGGGACGGTTGGAATCCTGCTACAGCATCGAGCTGTGCCGCGCTGCCGGTGTGAAAATCCACGCAATTACCCTCGATAATCCGACCCGCAGTCGCAGCGAAGTAGCCCGAGCCCGCCGTTATTGCCAGCGTTATGGCATCGATCACTGGGTCATCAAGAGTGACGAGATCGTCTTTTGCGATCGCCTGCCAAATATTGAAGGGCTGATCGACCCGGTTCGCCGCATTGGTGAGTATGTGCAGACTCGTCCGGAATGGACTCATCTGCCGTTGCTGGTTCCGGCAGCGGTGGAGGAGCGTGATGATTATCTTGCCCAGTTCGGGTCTCTGCCTGCCAACTCTATCTGGTTTTTTGCCGACAACG
>NZ_QAJD01000039.1:37298-43711 GCF_003061465.1 Aeromonas sp. HMWF017 | reverse complement strand
CACCAATCCACGGCAGCTTGAGCAGCGTTATCTGCGAATGGTGGATCAAGCCGAGCAGATGCTGGCCGATATGGGGCTGGACGAGGCACAGGTCTTTTTCCATACCCTGTGTGACTGCTCCACCACCCTGGCCCGGGTGCGTCTGCCCGAGCATCAGCGTGCGCAGGCCTTTGATATGCAATCGGATATTTTGTCCGCCCTCAAGGGGAGCAAGTTCGATCTGGTGACCCTGGATATGGCACAGAAAGAGCGGCACGATCTCGCCATCTAGTCTGCGGGCAAGCGATGCGGGTGCCAGAACGTGAGTGCTGTCATAGGCAAGGTGCGACGGGACTGTTTATACTGTCGCCCTTTTCACCCGTTACCGAGCTTCGCCCTATGAAACCCTTCTCCCGTCTGCTGATTGCCCTGTGCCTCTCCCCCGTACTGGCGCAGGCTTCCCCTCTTTCTCAGGTGACGCTGCCCGATGGTCGGCAGGTTCAGCTCAACGACGACTTCACCTGGGAGTATCTGGTAGTCAAACCGGCCGAGTCCGTGCAGGGCGTGACTGCTGATGGGAAGGCTGGGGCCGTGGTGGCCGTCGCTGCTCCGGTGCTGACCGATCAGGCCAAGGCCAATCCGGAACTGCTTGCCCAGATGGCGCGTGACGGTGTGGTGGTCAAGCTGGACAAGATCGAGGGATCTGACCCGCTGGTGCTGACCTTTATGGTGAGCAATACCGGCACCCGCAATGTGGTCGGGGTACGTGGCATGGTGACCCTGTTCAGTGCTGACGGGGTGCAGCTGAGCCGTCAGGAGGCCCGCTTCTGGGTTGCCGAGAATCGTCTGCCGGAGACCTATCTGCGCAAGGGGCAAGCCCGTCCGTCGCTGGCCCTCGAGATCCCCCGTCCTGCCGGATTGACCGGTCAGCCGCTGGTGCGGGTCGAAATTGACGAGGTGGTCTTCCGCTGATTTGGCGTTGTTCCGGCCCATGCAAACCGTGTGGGCCGGCAACTTGTTGCCGCTGACACCCCCTGCAATATCTGCTTACATCTGACATGGTTCTGCAACAGCTTGCAGCTCGGCAAGCCGGGAACCTGATCGCACAATGACTCCATACCAGCTCGCTAGCAACGGGCCCAATCACATGGAGTTATCATCATGAAAAAAGCAACTGTCTCTCTTCTGGTTCTGGCCGGGTTTGCCTCTACTTCCGTCATGGCGCAGGATGCCTTCAGCTACGCCAAGGGTTCCGCCACCTGGGCGCACACCAAATCCGACTATCTCAGCGGTACCTTCAGCAATGACAGCAAAGGAACCCGTGATTTTGGCGGTCTGAGCCTGGATCTCTCCAAGAGCTTCGGCTCCAATTTCTATGGTCGCGGCAGCACTGAATACACCTCTCGCAGCAACGGCAACGACAGCATGTCGATCTCCAGCATTGGTGTCGGTGTCTTTACTCCGCTGAGCACGGGTCTGAACCTCTACGGCGAAACCGGTGTGACCGGCTACATGCTGGAGCGTGAACTTGCCAGCGATATCGCTAACAAAGGGTGGGATGCTGTTGCTCGCAAAGATAGCGGTAGCATGTACGGTGAAGTGGGTCTGCGCTACGACATCGGCAATGTCGAGCTCTCCACCGCTTATCGCTACGCCAACATGACCGACGATATGCACGACTTCAAGGTGGGCGGTGCCTACAAGCTCAACCAGAACTGGGCGCTGACTGCCGATTACACCTATCGCAACTGGGATCTGCAAAAAGGTTCCATCTCCAGCCTGGGTGTGAAGTACAGCTTCTAATTTTCCTTCCCGTAGTCCGTAGTGTCTTGTTTTTTACCCATGGCGTTCGCCATGGGTTTTTTCTTTTTCCGGTGATCCCTTTTTTCTCCTTGTGTCGTATCAGTCGCAAATACTTATACAACTTTCATTTTTTTGTATAACTGCTATAACTGAATCAATGCTTATACAAGGAGCGTCATCATGTACAAGATTAAAGTCGGTATCAGTGCCTGCCTGCTGGGACAAGAGGTACGTTTCGATGGGGGCCACAAGCGCTCCAGCTTCTGCGAACGGGATCTTGGCGCTCACTTTGACTACCACCCCGTCTGTCCCGAGATGGCTATCGGTCTCGGGGCGCCCCGCGCCGCCATCCGGCTGGTCAAGCGCAACGGCGAGATCCGCGCCGAGGCGAGCAACGGCAGCTTCGATGTCACCGAAAAGCTGATTGCTTTCAGCGAGCAGAAAGCGCGCCAGCTCGACTTTATCTCCGGCTATATCCTCTGTGCCAAATCACCCAGCTGTGGCATGGAGCGGGTCAAGGTCTATGGCGCCAACAACGAGGGGAGCGCCAAGGAGGGGATTGGCCTCTTTGCCAAGGCGTTGATGGAGGCCAACCCCCTGCTGCCGGTGGAAGAGGATGGTCGCCTGTGCGACCCCATCCTGCGCGAGAACTTCGTGCTGCGGGTCTTCGCCTACCACGACTGGCAGCAGCTCTGCGCCCGCGGCATCACTGCCTCTGCGCTGATCCGCTTCCACTCCCGCTACAAGTATCTGGTGCTCTCCCATGCCACCACCCACTACCGCATCCTCGGCAAGCTGCTCGGCAATCTGGGCAAGTCCACCAATTTGCAGGAGGTGGCCGACAACTACATCAAGGGATTGATGACGGCGCTGACCCTGCGAGCCAACCGCCGCAGTCACACCAATGTGCTGATGCACCTGCAGGGCTACTTCAAGCGGGTGCTGACCCCGGCCCAGAAGCAGGAGCTGGCCGATACCATCGACAAGTACCGCACCGGCATCTTCCCCTTGCTGGTGCCGCTCACCCTGATCCGCCACTACCTGCGCGAATACCCCAATCCCTATCTTGCCGAGCAGGTTTATCTCAATCCGCACCCCGATACACTCAAATTGCGTTACGGGCTCTGAATCCGTTCTGTTGCCCCGGCGCATGGTTTGCGCCGGGGAGCCTTACCCCTCTGTTTGATGGACGTTGTCATGTCTGATTTATCGCAAGAAGTTGCTCCTCTCGCTGATGAGGGGATCTACCCCATTCGCGAGGTCTCCCGTCTCACCGGCGTCAACGCCGTGACCCTGCGTGCCTGGCAGCGCCGCTACGGTCTGGTGCAACCGGCCCGCACCGAAAAGGGCCACCGCCTCTACAGCGAGCAGGATATCCGCCAGATCGGCGAGATCCTGAGCTGGCTGGAGCGGGGAGTGAGTATCGGGCAGGTGAAGGGGCTCTTGAGCGAACCCCATTCCGCGCCGGTGAGCGATCACTGGCAGCAAACTCTGGAGCAGTTCAGTCAGGCGCTGCTCGCCTTCAACCAGCGCAAGGCGGAGGCTGAGCTCAACGATCTGCTGGCGAGCTACCCGTTCGAGCTGGTGCGCAGCCGGATACTGCAACCGCTGGTGGAGCGGCTGCTGGGGCTGTGGCGCGAGCGGCCCGATGGCGAGCTGCTGCAACAGGTGTGGCTGGGCTGGCTCCATACCCGCTTCGCCCGCCACCTGATCGAGCAGGAGAAGGGCGTGCCGATCACGCTGGCGAGCTGGGGACAGGTTGGCCCCCTCGATCTGGTGTGGGCCGCCTACGAGCTGATCGGTCAGGGCTATGAGGTGCAACTGCTGGGGGCGGTCGAGCCGCGCCATGCCAGCCTGCTGGAGGGGCGTGCCGTTACCCCCTGGCTGGTGCTGCTGGGTGCCGGGCTCGGCAAGCAGGAGCTGGCCGCCGGGTGGCCCGCAGGCACACGCCTGTTTGGCGAGTTGGGGCGCCTCTACGACGATGAGTGGCTTAAAGCTCACGGCTGGCAGGCGAGCCTTGCCGAGCAGATGGTGAACGCGCCTGCTGCGGCTGGCACCAGCGGACGCGGGAGGAAAAAATCATGAAGCTGGTCTGGTTTCGCAATGATCTGCGCCTTGCCGACAACCCCGCGCTGCGGCATGCCTGCGCCGATGATGAGCCGGTGGCCGCGCTCTTTATCATCTCTCCCACCCAGTGGCGGCAGCACAAAATGGCCCCGATTCGTCAGCGCTTTATGTTGGCGCAGGTGGATGAGTTGGGCCGCGAGCTGGCGGCGCTCGGCATCCCGCTCCATCTGCTGCGAGTGGAGACTTTTGCCGAGGTGCCCGTAGCGTTGGCAGACCTCTGCCGCGAGCTGGGGGTGACCCAGCTCTACGCCAATCAGGCTGTCGAGATTGATGAGCAGCGTCGCGACCATGCCGTCAGCGCCGCGCTGGCTGAGCAGGCGGTGAGCTGTCACTGGTTCAACGGCTGTTGCGTATTGCCGCCGGGGCGGGTGCTGACCGGCTCGGGTGAGATGTTCAAGGTGTTCACCCCTTTCAGCCGCGCCTGGCTCAAGGCGCTGGATGAAGAGGGGTTTGTCATTCATCGGGCGCCGACACTGCGTGGCGAGCCGTTGCCGTGGCAGCCGTTGGCCGAGCGGGACTTCGTCGATGCCGCCCTTGGCGAACTGACGGCAGACCCCCGCTGGCCTGTGGGCGAGGTGGAAGCTCTGCGTCGTTTGAACATTTTTCTGGAGCAGGCAGTGCTCGACTATGGGGAGACCCGGGATTTTCCTGCCATCGCGGGCACGTCCGTGCTTTCCCCCTATCTGGCGACCGGCATCATCAGCCCCCGTCAGTGTGTGGCGGCGCTCCAGCAGCGGCTCGGCTATCGGCCCCAGTCGAATGCCCAGCCCGGCTTTGTCTGGCTCAATGAGCTGGTCTGGCGCGAGTTCTATCGCCATCTGCTGGTGCTGATCCCGACCCTCTCCATGAATCGCCCCTTCAAACCGGAGACCGCAGCGCTGCCGTGGAGCTGGGACCCGGATGCCTTCGCCGCCTGGTGCGAGGGGCGCACCGGCTACCCCATCGTCGATGCGGCGATGCGCTGCCTCAACGCCACAGGCTGGATGCACAACCGGCTGCGGATGATAGTGGCGAGCTTTCTCACCAAGGATCTCCATATCCACTGGCGGCTCGGGGAGGATTACTTCATGAGTCGGCTGATCGATGGCGATCTGGCGGCCAACAACGGCGGCTGGCAGTGGGCAGCGGGTACCGGTGCCGATGCGGCGCCCTATTTTCGGGTGTTCAACCCCACCACTCAGGGGCAACGATTTGATCCACAAGGGGAGTTTATCCGTACCTGGGTAACTGAACTTGCCGATATTCCCGCCGCTTATGTGCATCAGCCCCACGACTGGCTGCGACTCAAGGGGCGCCGGGATTATCCGGCACCCATGGTGGATCACTCCGTTGCCCGGGTGAGAGCCATCGAGATGTTTCGCTCTCTGGAGAAATAGGATGAACGAGCCGCTGGCCCGCTTTATTGGCCTCTATCAGCAACTGGACAAACAGCAGTTGCACCGCTTGCCCGAGGTCTATGCCGAACAGGTGGTCTTTACCGATCCGGCCCACCGTATCGAGGGGCTGGCGGCCCTTGGCGACTATTTTGCCGCCCTCTATCAGCGCCTCGCCTACTGTCGCTTCGTCATCACCAGTCAGCAGCAGCAAGGGCAGCAGGCCTGGCTCGGCTGGACAATGACCTTCTCTCACCCCAGATTGCGTGGCGGTGAGCCGGTGACGGTGGAGGGGGCCACTCGCCTCGAATTCGACGAGGCGGGCAAGGTGTGCCAGCACCGGGACTATTTTGACCTGGGCGCCATGCTCTACGAGCAGTTGCCGCTGCTTGGGCCCGTGGTGCGCACTATCAAGATGAGGCTTGGCGCATGAGCGGCCGGGTGCTTATTACAGGCGCGACTTCCGGCATAGGTCGTCAACTGGCACTGGATTACCGGCGGGCAGGCTGGCAGGTGTGGGGCTGTGGCCGCGATGGTGAACGGCTGCAGGAGCTGGGGCTGCACGGCATCACGCCGCTGCAGTTCGATGCTCGGGATCTGGCCGCAATGAGCGGGGTGGCTGCTACGCTGCCATTCCTCGATCTGCTGATCCTCAACGCAGGCAACTGCGAGTACATGGATGTGGCGGAGGGGTTTGACAGCGAGCTGTTTGCCCGTGTCATCGACACCAATCTGACCGCCACCGGCCATGCTTTGGCCGTCTTCTTGCCGTTGCTCGGGGCTGGGTCGCGGCTGGCCATCGTCAGCTCGTCGGTGAGCTGGCTGCCGCTGCCACGAGCCGAGGCCTATGGCGCCTCCAAGGCGGCCCTCGACTATCTGGCGGATACCTTGCGCCTCGATTTGGCCAGCAAAGGGATCGGGGTGACCCTGATCCGCCCCGGCTTTGTCCAGACGCCGCTGACCGCCAAAAATGATTTTCCCATGCCCTGTCTGGTGACAGTGGAACAGGCCTCCCGCGCCATCATGGACGGGCTGACCGCTGGTCGTCACCAGATCCACTTTCCCCGCCGTTTCATCTGGTTGCTGCGCCTGCTTGGTGCGCTGCCGGTGGGGCTCTGGCTGCGCCTTGGC
>NZ_QAJD01000039.1:0-37288 GCF_003061465.1 Aeromonas sp. HMWF017 | reverse complement strand
ACGGGGCCCGAGCTGACCCTGGGGGATTTTTTGCTGGCGGGGGAGGTTAGCGACTACTTCGCCCGCCACTACATCTTGCCGATGGGAGCGGCGATCTGGTCATCGACCCTGGCCGATATGCGCGCCTTCCCCCTTGGCTTCTTCCTGCGCTTTTTTGCCAACCATGGCCTGCTGGATGTGGCCAATCGCCCTCAGTGGTACGTGATCCCGGGTGGCTCGCGGGAATATATCGGCCCCCTTACCGCGGGTTGGCAGTCGCAGATCCGCCTCGCCTGTCCGGTGCAGAGCGTACGGCGGGACGCGGACGGCGTGGTGATCCAGAGCAGTTACGGTGAGGAGCGGTTTGACGAGGTGATCTTCGCCTGCCACAGCGATCAGGCGCTGGCGCTGCTGGCAGATCCCGGCGAGCGGGAGCAGGCTATTCTCGGCGACATGCCCTATCAGGCCAACGATGTCTGGCTCCATACCGATGCTCGCTGCCTGCCCACCCGCCGCAAGGCATGGGCCAGCTGGAACTATCAGCTCGATGGCAATGACGAGGCGCGGCCGCTGGTGAGCTACAACATGAACATCCTGCAGGGGGTGAACTCGCCGGAGCCCTTCTGCGTCAGCCTCAACCCCAAGGGCAAGGTGGATGAGAGCAAGGTACTGCGCCGCTTCGTCTACCACCATCCGGTGTTCAATCAGGCCTCCATCGCCGCTCAGCAGCGGCGCGCGGAGATCTGCGGCCAGCAGCACACCCATTTTTGTGGCGCCTACTGGTACAACGGCTTCCACGAGGATGGGGTGCGCAGCGCGCTGGATGTCGCCAGGCGCTTCGGAGCCGAGCTATGAACGGCGCCACCGTGGCCACCGAACATGAGCGTACAGACGAACTGGCTGGCGTCACCAGCGCCATCTGGCAGGGCTCGGTGCGCCACCGCCGTTTTGCACCGCGGGCTCACGCCTTCTCCTACAGCCTTTTTATGCTGGGACTGGATCTCGACGAGCTGCCACAGCTCGATCAGGGGCGCTGGTTCGGGGTGGAGCGGGCTGGGCTGCTCTCGTTTCACCGCCATGACTATCTCAAGGGGAGTGAGGGAAGCCTCAAGCAGGCGGTGTGGCAGAAGGTGAGCGAGCTGGGTGGCGATGCCGAGCCCGATGGGCGGGTACTGCTGCTCGGCAATGTGCGCTGTCTGGGCTTCTACTTCAGCCCGGTCAACTTCTACTTCTGCTACCGGCAGGGCGAGGCGCGCTATCTGCTGGCAGAGGTGTCGAACACCCCCTGGAACGAGCGTCACTACTACCTGCTGGATCTGGCGGCGCTGGCACCCCATGACAAGGATTTTCACGTCTCCCCCTTTATGGGGCTGGCAATGAGTTATCACTGGCGGATCAGGCCGCCCGTGCAGGAGACCCTGATCCATATCGAAAGTCATCCCGTATCCGGTGAAGCCAAGCTGTTTGACGCCACTCTGGCGCTCACTCGCGAACCCTTGTCGCGCAAGGGGCTGGTGGCCCTGCTGGCCCGCTGGCCATGGATGACCATGAAGGTGCTGCTCGGGATCTACTGGCAGGCCCTGCGTCTATTTATCAAACGAACCCCGATTTTTACCCATCCGGAGAGCCGCTAATGGAACTTGCTCAATCAACCCTCTCTGCCTCTTTCATCGACAAGGGGGCAAGACAACTGCTGCTCAATCTGCTGGGTCGCCTCGAACATGGCCAGCTGCTGCTGCGGGATGGCGGTGAGCGCCACAGCTTTGGCGTCGCGGGTACCGATCTGCATGCCGAACTGGTGGTGCAGGATCCGACCTTCTATCGTCGCCTGTTGCTGGGGGGCAGCATTGCCGCCGGAGAAACCTGGGTGGAGGGACTCTGGACCAGCCCGGATCCGGTGGCGCTGGTGCGGCTGCTGGCCCGCAATCTGACCCTGCTCGACTCCCTCGAGCGGCGCCTCGGCTGGCTCAGTTTCCCGTTCAACAAGGTGCGCCACTGGCTCAACCGCAATACCTTGACCGGTTCGCGCTCCAACATCGCCGCCCACTACGATCTCGGCAATACCCTCTATCAGGGGTTTCTCGACAGCCATATGCAGTACTCGAGCGCCATCTATCCGAGCGCCGAGGCCACTCTGGAAGAGGGGCAGCAGGCCAAGTTGCGCACCATCTGCGAGCGGCTGGAGCTGGTGCCTGACGATCATCTGCTGGAGATCGGCACCGGCTGGGGTGGCCTTGCTGTCTATGCCGCCCGCCACTATGGCTGCCGGGTGACCACCACGACTATCTCCCGGGCCCAGCATGACTACGCCAAGGAGTGGATTGCGCGGGAGGGGCTGGGGGATCGCATCACCTTGCTGCTGGAGGATTACCGCAAGCTGGAGGGGACCTATGACAAGCTGGTCTCCATCGAGATGATCGAGGCGGTAGGGCACGCCTTTCTGCCCGACTATTTCCGCCAGTTGTCACGGCTGCTCAAACCCAGTGGCCGTCTGCTCATTCAGGCCATCACCATCGCCGATCAGCGCCATGCCCAATACTTGCGCGGAGTCGATTTTATCCAGCGTTACATCTTCCCCGGTGGCTGCCTGCCGAGCGTCTCCCAGATGGCGGGGTTGCTGGCGCGGGAGACTGACATGCAGCTGGTGCGGTTGCACGATCACGGTCATCACTATGCCCGCACCCTGGCTCACTGGTGCGAGCGCTTTCTGGCGTTGGCGCCCGAGCTGCCCAAGCTCGGTTACAGCCAGGATTTCATCCGGTTGTGGCACTTCTACTTCGCCTATTGCGAGGGGGGATTCTGGGAGCGCACCATCAGTCTGGTGCAGTTGGAGGCCGCCAAGCCAGGGCCTGCTGGCTGGTCGGGTGATGTGCCAGTAAGCGGTCACTGACCATGTGGCAGTGGGCTCACCTGCTGGGATTCAACCTCTACTGGTTGCTGGCGGTGAAGTGGCAGCAGCCGGGCCCGCTGCTGGCAATGTTGCTGCTGCACTTTATCTTCTCACCCAGCCGCCTGCGTGACTGGCGGCTGCTCCCCATCGCGGTTGCTGGCTGTCTGCTGGATGTGCTGCTCTGGCAGCTCGGCCTGTTCCGGTTCCCGTCCGGTTTTCCCCTCTGGCTGGTGCTGCTCTGGCTCGGTTTTGCCCTTACGCTGGGCCACGGTATGCGCTGGCTGCTGCGTCTGCCTCGCTGGCAGCAGGCACTGTTTGGCGTGTTTGGCGGTGCCTCCTCCTATGTGGCGGGGGCCGCCATGGGGGCAGTAAACTTACCCTGGGGCATCTGGATCAGCACGGCGCTGCTGGCAGTGATCTGGATGTGGTGGTTACCCGTACTCCTGTGGGTAATGGTCAAGCTGGAGGGTGAGTCATGACAAACACCTTTTCGACCGACTCGTTGCTTTTTTCCAAATGGACCAAAGAGAGCCAGCATGAGCTGACTGATCGCTTCTATCTGGTGGTTGCCTGCCAGCGGGATGCGCAGGGGCAGCTGGTGCAGGTGGTGATGCAGGATATCAACACCCTGCAGGAACAGGAGATGGACTGGCATGAACTCGAAGACCCCAACCACTGGCATATGGGGTGGAATTAACCCGCTACTGCTGGCGTTTACGCTCTTTGCTGCCACCGCGGTGCAGGCTTCTGCCGCCCCCTGGCAGCAGCTGCACCCGGTCGGGCAGGGGGAGATGAACTGGCTCTGGTTCAAGCTCTACGATGCCACCCTCTACAGTGAAAGCGGGCACTATCAGCCCGGTCACTATCCGCAAGCCCTGACCCTCACCTATGCCAGAGCCATCGAGCGGCAAGATCTGCTGAGCGCCACTGCCGCCGAGTGGCAGCGACTCGGTCTTGGCTCCGACGCTGAACGTCAGCGCTGGCTCGGCCAGCTCGCTGCACTCTGGCCCGATGTGCAGGCAGGCGACAAGCTCACCTTCTATGTCGACAAGGGCGGGGCAGGCCACTTCTGGTTGCAGGAGAAGTCCCTCGGGACTCTGGCCGATCCGCAATTCTCGGCCGCTTTTCTCGCCATCTGGCTGGCTGACAACAGCCGCGATCCCGCCCTGACCCGCCGCCTGCGTGGCCAACTCTGAACATGGAGTCTCTGATGTCTTTCTATCGTGCATACCGCTGGTTGCTGTTGCTCCCTTTTTTGCTGCTGAGCGGCTGTGGTGCCAGTCTCGATGACTATCGAGGGCAGGGGCCAAACTGGGATCTCGCCCGTTTCTTCAACGGTAAATTAGTGGCTCACGGCTTGGTAACCGACCGCAGCGGCGAAGTGACCAGTCGCTTTCGGGTCGAGATGGTGGGTCGTTGGAAGGATGGCAAGGGAGAGCTGTTCGAGCAGTTCTACTTTGACGATGGCCGCCAGCAGACCCGTACCTGGTATCTGAGCAAGGGGGTTGACGGTCACTGGCGAGGTACTGCTTCCGATGTGGTGGGAGAGGCGGTGGGTAAAAGCGAAGGGTTCGCCCTCAACTGGCGTTATCAGCTCGATCTGGCGCTACCGGATGGCGAGGTGGTGCGGGTGAGCTTCGATGACTGGATGTACCTGCTGGACGAAGAGCGTCTGATCAATCGTGCCGAGATCAGCAAGTTCGGTATCCATCTTGGCGAGGTGATCCTCTATATCGAACGTCAGCCCTGACCGTTAACGCAAGATAACGACCAGTAAAAAGCGCGCCGGGGGCGCGCTTTTGTTTATCGAAAAATCAGAGTCATCAGATGATGCGGTTCTCTTCCAGCATCTTGCGACGGGCCTCTTCCTTGGCCATCTTCTTCTTGCGGTTGTCGCAGGGTTCCGGGCAATCGCACTCTTTCTCGATGCCGACGCTACCCAGACCGCCGCAGGAGCCGGAGATGGTCTTCTTCTGGAAGATGTAACCGATAGCCATGGCGGCTATCACCAGCATGAATACCCCGAAGGTGATCAGAAAAATCTGCATCTCTACCTCTTACTTCTTGACCAGATAGGGTTTGAAGGCATCGGAGTAAGCCTCTTCAAAGCCGTTGTCCGTCTTGGTGATCACGAAGATCGCCAGGCCGCGCTCGTTGGCATAGGCCAGGCTCTTCTCGGTCCCCATCACCATAAACACGGTGGCCAACCCGTCTGCGGTCATGCAGGAAGGGTGGATCACGGTGACCGATACCAGACGGTGCTGGATCGGCTTGCCGCTGCGCGGATCTATGGTGTGGGAGAAGCGCTGACCATCCAGTTCATAGTAGTTGCGGTAATCGCCGGAGGTAGCCACCCCGTTATCACCGGGCACGATCACCTCTTGCACCGTGCCGGTGCCTGCGGTTGGCTTCTCGATGGCCACGCGCCAGGGGTGACCCTTGCCGTTGACGCCATTGATCCGCAGCTCGCCGCCAATCTCCACCAGATAGTTGCGCGCACCCAGTGACTCCAGATACTCGGCTACCTTGTCCACACCAAAGCCCTTGGCGATGGCAGAGAGATCGACGTAGAGATCCGGAATGTCTTTTTGCAGGGTATCGGCATCCACCGAGGTGATGACGTGCAGGTTGCCCAGACCGGTCTTCTGGCGAGTCTGGGTGATCAGCTCGTCGGAGGGGACCTTGGTCGGCTTCTTGTCCGGGCCAAAGCCCCACAGATTGACCAAGGGGCCAACGGTGACGTCCAGCGCCCCCTGGCTCTCACGGCCAATGTGAATGGCCTCTGTGACGACCCGTGCGGTATCGCGGGAGACCACTACCGGTTTGTTGTCACGGCTCTGGTTGAAGCGCGACAGTTCGGAATCGGGGCGATAGGTCGACATCTGGTCGTTGACCCGCTCCAGCAAGACATCCACCTCAGCTTGAAGCTTGGCCGGATCGCTGATGGCGCTGTCCGCCACCTTGATGGAGTAGTAAGTGCCCATGGTGCTACCGGTGATGTGGATCTCCGGCTTGGATTGGACCGTCTCCTGACCGCACCCAGTCAAGAAAAAGGCTAGCCCGAAGGCTAGCCAGGTCTTTACAACACTGTGCATGGATTAACCACCAAAGTCATCCAACAGGATGTTTTCGTCTTCAACGCCCAAGTCTTTGAGCATGTTGATGACGGCAGCGTTCATCACCGGAGGTCCACACATGTAGAACTCGCAATCTTCCGGTGCTTCGTGGTTCTTGAGATAGTTCTCGTAGAGCACGTTGTGGATGAAGCCGGTGTAGCCGTCCCAGTTGTCTTCCGGTTGCGGATCAGACAGCGCGACGTTCCAGGTGAAGTTCTCGTTCTCGGCGGCGAGCATGTCAAAGTCTTCGACATAGAACATTTCGCGCTTGGAACGGGCACCGTACCAGAAGCTCATCTTGCGCTTGGACTTCAGGCGACGCAGCTGGTCGAAGATATGGGAACGCATCGGCGCCATACCTGCACCACCACCGATGAATACCATTTCGGCATCGGTGTCCTTGGCGAAGAACTCACCGAACGGACCGGAGATAGTCACTTTGTCGCCAGCCTTCAGGCTGAAGATGTAGGAGGACATCTGTCCCGGAGGGGCAGTCCAGTTGCTGGGCGGCGGGGTCGCGATACGCACGTTCAGCATGATGATGCCGAACTCTTCCGGATAGTTGGCCATGGAGTAGGCACGGATGATCGGCTCATCGACCTTGGACTCCAGCTCAAAAATCTTGAAGCGATCCCAGTCACCGCGATACTCCTCGGGAATATCGAAGTTCTTGTAGTGCACGTGGTGAGCCGGGGCTTCAATCTGGATATAACCACCGGCGCGGAACGGTACGCTCTCGCCATCGGGGATCTGCAGCTTGAGCTCCTTGATGAAGGTGGCCTTGTTATCGTTGGAGATAACAGTACATTCCCACTTCTTCACCCCGAAGATCTCTTCCGGCAGTTCGATATCCATGTCGGAGCGAACGGTAACCTGACAGGCCAGACGCTCGCCATGACGGGCTTCGCCCTTGCTGATGTGATCCATTTCGGTCGGCAGAATGTCGCCGCCACCGGATTTCACCCGTACCTTGCACTGGCCGCAGGAGCCACCGCCGCCACAGGCGGAGGAGACGAAGATACCGCTGCCAGCCAGCACGCCGAGCAGCTTGCCACCGGCCGGGCTGGTCACAGCCTTGGCCGGGTCACCATTGATGCTGATTGTCACGTCGCCCGCGGTCACCAGCTTGGACTTGGCGAACAGAATGACTGCCACCAGTGCCAGCAGGATCACGGTAAACATGACCACACCCAAAATAATTTCCATCTATCGTTCCTTTCTGATTGCAGGAAAGCCGATTACAGGGAGATACCAGAGAAGGACATGAAGCCCAGCGCCATCAGACCGGCGGTGATGAAGGTGATGCCCAGACCGCGCAGGCCTTCCGGAACATCGGAGTACTTCATCTTCTCGCGGATACCAGCCAGCGCAACGATCGCCAGCATCCAGCCTGCCCCTGAACCCACACCGTAGACCACAGACTCCATGAAGTTGTAGTCACGCTGCACCATGAAGGAGACGCCACCGAAGATGGCGCAGTTCACGGTGATGAGCGGCAGGAAGATACCCAGCGCGTTGTAGAGTGCCGGGAAGTACTTGTCCAGCGCCATCTCCAGGATCTGTACCAGTGCTGCAATCACACCGATGAAGGTGATGAAGCTCAGGAAGCTCAGATCCAGACCGGATACCAGAGCGCCATCTTTAAGCACGTAGTTGTAGATCAGGTTGTTGGCAGGAACCGCGATGGTCTGCACCACAATAACGGCAATACCCAGACCCATGGAGGTCTTTACCTTCTTGGACACCGCCAGGAAGGTACACATCCCCAGGAAGAAGGAGAGTGCCAGGTTTTCGATGAAGATCGATTTAATCAACAGACTCAGATAGTGTTCCATACCTTAATCCTTCGCCTCCACCTGCTTGGGATCCTTGGTGCGTACGCCCCAAATGATCAGACCAATGATGAAGAATGCACTCGGCGGCAGCAGCAGCAGGCCGTTGGGCACATACCAGCCACCGTTGTTCACCAGCGGCAGCAGCTCGATGCCGAACCAGGTGCCGGAGCCCAGCAGTTCACGCACGGTCGCGACACTCAGCAGAATGGCACCATAGCCCAGACCGTTGCCGATACCATCCAGGAAGGAGGGCAGCGGGGCACTCTTCATGGCGTACGCTTCAGCGCGGCCCATTACGATACAGTTGGTGATGATCAGACCCACGAAGACCGACAGTTGCTTGGAGATGTCATAGGCATACGCCTTGAGCACCTGGTCAACCACGATAACCAGTGAGGCGATGATCGCCATCTGCACGATGATCCGGACGCTGTTCGGGATCTGGTTGCGGATCAGGGAGATGAACAGGTTTGAGAAGGCGGTGACCGCCATGACCGCGAGGGTCATTACAAACGCAGTTTTCATCTGGCTGGTAACCGCCAGTGCAGAACAGACACCCAGCACCTGCAAGGCGATGGGGTTGTTGCCCAGCACAGGCGTCAACAGCAACTTCTTCATTTCGCTCTTGTCAGCCATTGTTGATTTCTCCTGCACGAACCTTGGCCAGGAAAGGACCGAAGCCCTTGGGACCCATCCAGAAGTCGAAGGTATGCTGTACGCCGTTACCGGTCAGAGTGGCACCGGAGAGACCATCGATCTCGTGCTCGGAGCCCGCCGGAGCATGGCCCTTGATGACGCGCAGCGCCGGCATGCCATTCTGGTCGAACAGTTTCTTGTCCTTGAACAGCGCCTGCCAGGCCGGGTTTTCGATCTCGCCACCCAGACCCGGGGTTTCACCGTGGTCGTAGTAGGTGATGCCTTTGATAGTTTGGCCATCAGCGGCAACGGCGACGAAGGCATACATGGTCGACCACAGACCCTGACCATAGATGGGCAGGATGATGCTGTCGATCTTGCCTTCGGCATCCTTGGCGAAGAATACCGGGATCTGCTTGGAGATCTGACGCAGGCTGGCCTTGTCGTCAGCTGCGGCAAGACGGATGCTGCGGGCCGGATCTTTGGCTGCCAGCTTGGTGTCGAAGTTGTCGGCATCGCCGTCAACAAAGTCACCGGTTGCCAGATCCACCAGACGCGCTTCGATCTTCTCGCCATACAGTTTGGCCAGGTCGCGCTTGGCCACTTCGCTTACATCCACACCGGCTACGGCGAGAATGTTGCTCTGCTTGTCCAGCGCCTTGTTTTCCTGCTGGGTAGAACGCAGGCCCACAGCGGCAACGGATACCACGATGGAACAGGCCAGACACAGGCCGGTGACCACGCTGACGGTGCCGAGGGTTGAATCTTTATTAAACGCCACGAGCAATCCTCCGCTTGATGTTTGCCTGAGCGACGAAGTGGTCAAACAGGGGAGCAAACAGGTTCGCAAACAGAATGGCCAGCATCATGCCTTCCGGGAACGCAGGGTTGACCACGCGAACCAGCACGACCATTACGCCGATCAGGGCGCCATACCACCACTTGCCTTTGTTGGTAAAGGCTGCGGAGACAGGGTCGGTCGCCATGAAGGCCATACCGAAGGCGAAGCCACCCAGTACCAGATGCCAGTGCCACGGCATGTTGAACATGGGGTTGGTATCGGAACCGATGACGTTGAACAGCAGGGAGGTGGCGATCATACCGATCATCACGCCGGCGATGATACGCCAGGAGGCGATGCGCATGTAGACGATCATGGCGGCACCCAGCAGGATCATCAGGGTAGAGACTTCACCGATGGAACCCGGCAGGTTACCCAGGAAAGCGTCCATCCAGCTGATAGCCTGGCCGGTTGCACCGTTGATCAGCGCCATCTGGCCGCCTTGGGCCCACTGGCTCAGGGCAGTCGCGCCGGAGAAGCCGTCAACGGCAACCCACACGGCGTCACCGGAGATCTGGCCCGGGTAGGCGAAGAACAGGAACGCACGACCAGCCAGCGCCGGGTTCAGGAAGTTCTTGCCGGTACCACCGAACACCTCTTTGGCCATCACCACACCGAAGGTGATACCCAGCGCAGCTTGCCACAGGGGCAGCTCGGGCGGCACGATCAGGGCAAACAGGATGGAGGTCACGAAGAAGCCTTCGTTGATCTCGTGTTTGCGCACCATGGCGAACAGCACTTCCCAGAAACCACCGACAAAGAAGACGGTGATATAGATTGGGAAGAAGTGGGTGGCGCCAATCAGCATCTTGCTGCCGATACCGGCAACAGCCGGATCGAGGGAGGCGCCCAGCATGGTAGCCAGGGCATATTGCCAGCTGCTGGCACCAGCAGCCGAGCCCATGTGGGCAATGGCGGCAATTGCTTGGTTACCAACGTTGTACATGCCCCAGAACATGGCCGGGAACACGGCCAGCCACACCATGATCATCATGCGCTTCAGATCGAGCGCATCACGAACGTGGGAGGCGTTGCGGGTAACGCTACCCGGGGTGTAGAACAGGGTGTACGCCGCTTCGAACAGGGCATAGTACTTGGCGTACTTTCCACCCGGTTCGAAGTGGTGTTCCATATTTTCAAGAAGTTGCTTGAAACTCATCGCTTAACCTTCCAGTTCAATCTTGGTCAGGCACTCACGCAAGATCGGGCCGTACTCTGTCTTGCCGGGGCAGACAAAGGTACAGAGCGCCAAATCTTCCTCATCCAGCTCCAGGCAGCCCAGTGCTTGCGCACCGTCGGTATCGCCGGAGACCATGTCCCGCAGCAGCAGGGTCGGCAGGATGTCGAGCGGCATCACCCGCTCATAGTTGCCGATAGGCACCATGGAACGGTCACTACCGTTGGTAGTGGTGGTGAAGTTGATCAGCTTGCCCTTCATCAGATGAGAGAGGGTGGTACGGGTGATAGAGAACTTGTTGGCGCTGGGGTTGATCCAGCCCAGGAACTCTTTCTCGCGACCTTCACCCAGCACGCAAACCTGATTGTGGTAGCGGCCCAGGTAGTCGTGAACACCTTCGGCTTTGGCACCACTCAGGATAGAACCAGAGATGATACGGTTTTCGTCGGCACGCAGCTCATTGTTGGTGAGCTGGCTGATGCAGGCGCCCAGACGGGTACGCAGCAGACGCGGCTTGAGCACGTTCGGGCCAGCCAGCGCGATCACCTTGTCAGTGAAGATCTGACCGGTGGTGAACAGCTTGCCGAATGCAATCACATCCTGATAGTTGATGTGCCACTGCACCTTGGTGCTGCTGACCGGATCTAGGAAGTGGATATGGGTACCCGGCAGACCGGCAGGGTGCGGACCAACGAAGATCTCTTCCTTGACCTGAGCCAGCGGAGAGTGGGGCAGACTGCCTTCGCCTTTACAGACGTAGACGGCGCCGTCGGTCAGGCGGGTCAATACGGCCAGACCATCGAGGAAGGCCTGCGGCTGTTCCTTGATAATCAGCTCGGCATCGGCTGCCAGCGGGTTGGTGTCCATTGCAGTCACAAAGATGGCGCGCGGGGCAGACGCTACCGCGGGGACTTTGCTGAACGGACGGGTACGCAACGCAGTCCACTGACCTGATGCGACCAGGATCTCTTGCACCTTGCTGCGCTCGAGCTTGGCCAGCTCGGCAGAGGCAAAATGCTCAAACGTCACCTGTTCATCGGAACCGTCCAGGTCGATGACCACAGACTGGAGAACACGTTTGGCACCACGGTTGATCTCTGAAACCACACCGGTGGCAGGAGCTGTGAATTTAACGCCCGGATTCTTCTTGTCTTCAAAAAGATCCTGACCTTTGATGACGCGATCACCTACTTTGACGAACATAGTAGGTCGCATCCCCACAAACTCCTCGCCCAGTGTCGCAACACGGGTGATGGCGGGGCCATCGTAGATTACTTGCTCTGGCGCACCCAGCACGGGGATGTCCAGTCCTCTTTTGATTGTAATCATACTTACTTGCACTACCGTTACGGGAGAGGTTGGTTAGCGCCGAGAAATACATCACGACGGGTGGTTGAATGAGTCGATGTTGTGGTTGCGCCAGGTGGGCAGGCTCAACAATTATTCAACATGCAGGCTCACTCAAAAGCGCTTGAGTTTACCACTTAAGGTGCATTTTCTGCCATGCCAAATGGGCAAAATCCCCGTGCCATCACAAAATTAACCTGCAATGAATAAGCCCCCGACACCTTGTAAGTAGTGGTTTTAAAGGTTTTTTTATTTCGATACCTCGATGGGGGTATTTGCCTTTGTCTCCACTATCAACAAAAAGCCTTGATGCCGAAATATACCCCCTTGGATGTAGCCTTTTCGGGGCCAATGGGGGAAATATGTTTAATTTTTGTTGGCAGGTTCTCGAGGGGAATCCTGTGGTACAACCGGTTTCAGGAGAGTGACGGTTTGCCAACGCAGCTCGGGGTGCGCGGGGCGTGGCCTTTTTCCTGCCACTCGGTCTCTGTGTAGGTATGCAGTGCCAGTGCATGAACGACACCGGCCAGCTCGTCGGCCAGCACCGAATTGACCTGACGATGACGGGCCAGCAGCCGCTGCCCTGCAAATTGCTCGCTGACGATCACCACCTTGAAGTGGCTCTCAGATCCCGGTTCCACACGGTGCATGTGGCTCTCGTTGATCACCTCCAGCACGGAGGGAGATAGGGCGGCGGTCAGCTTGGCTTCAATCAGTTGTTGGATGGTCATCGGATCGGCTTCCAGAGTGAATGTCGGGCCATTCTATCGGCAGTCGCGGGATGGAATAAGCCCCCGTAAGAGGGAAATCACCCGTCAGTTGCCCCCTTGATGCGCATCGAACTGGTGAAATTCCTGCTCCTCGCTAGAATAGCGCCACTTTGCGTCGCCCCTGGCGCCTGTATACACGAATCAAGCCGAGGTTGGACTCTTCCTATGCAAACCCTTCTCGACACTCCCCATTGCCAGCTCACGCTCTACCGCTATCCGCGCCAGAGTCAGGAGACCCTGCAAGCCTGGGATGCGGCTGACGAATACCTGATCAACACCCTGGCGGAGTCTCCCCTCGAGCAGGCGGACCCCGTCATCATCATGAATGACGGTTTTGGCGCGCTGGCCGCCTATCTGCATCCGCACTCCCCCTGCTGCGTCACCGACTCCTACATCAGTGAGCGGGCGACCCTGGCCAATCTGGCCGAAAATGGGCTGGATGCGGGTGGGATCCGCTTGCAGGATGCGCTGGCGCCGCTGCCCGATGCCCCTGCGCTGGTGGTGATCAAGGTCTCCAAATATCAGGCTCTATTGGAGCAGCAACTGCTAGCGCTGCGGGAGGTGGTGACACCGGCAACCCGCGTTATCGCTGCCGGCAAGGCGAAGGATATTCATACCTCCACCCTCAAGTTGTTCGAGAAGTATCTGGGGCCTACCCGTACCTCGCTGGCCTGGAAGAAGGCGCGCCTCATTCACTGCGAGCCGCAGGCAGAACGTCCCGCGCTGGCCAACCCCTTCCCGACTGTCTGGCCGCTGGAGGGGAGTGGCATGCTCATCCACAACCATGCCAACGTCTTCTCGCGCACCAGTCTCGATATCGGTGCCCGCTTTATGCTGGACAACCTGCCCATCCACAGTGCCCGCAAGGTGATCGATCTGGGCTGTGGCAACGGGGTGCTGGGTCTGTCGCTGCTCGCCAAAGATAGCGAGGTGGAGGTGACCTTTATCGATGAATCCTATATGGCGGTCGCCTCGGCACAGCTCAACGTCGAGCACAATCTGCCCGATGCACTGCCGCGCGCCCACTTTATGGTCAATAACTGTCTCGACGGGGTGGCGGTCGGCTCGGCGGATCGGATCCTCTGCAACCCTCCTTTCCATCAGTTGCAGGCGATCACCGATCATATTGCCTGGCAGATGTTCAGCGATGCGCACCGGGTGTTGCCTCAGGGGGGTGAACTCTGGATAGTAGGCAACCGTCATCTGGACTATCACAACAAACTCAAGCGCTTGTTTGCCAACGCACAAGTCGTTGCGTCGAACAGCAAATTCGTTATTTTGAAAGCCATCAAACGCTAAAGCCAAAGGAAACCATGATGAAAAAGTCACTCTTGCTGCTGGCCGCCCTGATGCTGGGCGGGTGTGCCACTCATTGGCCGGAGACGGCGCTGCTCAATCCGCAGGTGATCCCCGCCAACCAGCAATACTACTCTGGCAATCGCATCACCATGGAAGGGGTAGACAAGCGTGAGGCTGCCTACGTCTTCTCCATCAAACATAAAGAGAAAGCGCCCGTGCTGGTCAACAGTGAGCGTCCGCTCAACCTGCTGATGGCCGAGCGGCTGGCCGAAGGGCTGCGCAGCCAGGGTCTGGAAGTGGGCAACAGTGGCACCACCAACCTGACGCTGGTGATCTCCAACGCCGCAGTCAATGTGGAAGAGAAGACCTTTACCTATGTCACTAAGTCCCGCGTCAGCCTGCAGGTGATCGCCGATTTCCAGGGCAACCGTCTGACCAAGCAGTTCAATATGTCCTCCAGCAAGGAGAGCCCGAGCGAGCCAAGCATGGCCGACCTGGAGTCTACACTGAACCTGCAACTGGGTAGCGTGCTGCAGCAGATCATGGCGGATGATGCGCTGCGCGGTTACCTGAAAGGTCAACCGAACGGTGCAGGGGTCTGATGATGAAAAAACTCTGGTTGCTGGCCATGCTGATCGCCCCGCTGGCGTTCGCAGGCCCGAAAGTCAGAATGGAGACCAACCACGGCAATATCGTGGTGGAGCTGGCGTCCAAACAGGCGCCCCAGACGGTAAAGAACTTCCTGCGTTACGTGGCTGATGGCAGCTATGACGGCAGTATCTTCCACCGGGTGATCCAGGATTTCGTGGTGCAGGGTGGGGGCTACAACCAGCAGTTCCAGCAATTGCCGACTTATGAGCCTGTAGTCAACGAGTCGCGTGGCGGTCTGCCCAACAAGCGTGGCTCCATCGCTATGGCTCGCACCCAGGCGGTCGACAGCGCTACTCGCCAGTTCTACTTCAATCTGGTCGACAACAATAACCTCAACGCCGGTGGCTCTGCGGGTTATACCGTGTTCGGTCAGGTGGTGCAGGGGATGGAGGTGTTGGACAAGCTGGCTCAGGTACAGACCGGTTACAGCCCCATTCTGCGCGCCAACGATGTGCCGACCAGTCCCATCATTCTGAAGAAGGTGGTCTTGCTGGCAGAAACTCCGGCAGACAAGAAAGTCGACAAGAAAGCGAGCAAGTAACTCTCGCCGGACGCGGTTCGTCACCTTGCCCTCGCCATGCCACAATACAAGGCTCATCCCGTTCGGGATGGGCCTTTTCTCTATCCGGGCTTCTTTGACCTATCTCTTTGCTCGCCTTGGCTATCTGCCATCAACCTGCCAAAATGACGCACTTTTCCAAAGTTGTCAGGTAGTTGAACATGATCCGCAAACCAAGCTGGAGAGAGTCCCTCGCCGTCTATCTCGAATTTCGGGTGTTTATTCTCTTTGCCATGGGTTTTTCATCGGGTCTGCCGCTGCTGCTGGTGTTCGGTACCCTCTCATTCTGGTTGCGCGAGGCCGATGTCAGCCTGACCGATATCGGCTATATGAGCTGGGTGGCGCTCGCCTATGGCTTTAAATGGCTGTGGTCACCGCTGGTGGATCGCATGCCGCTGCCGTTGCTCTCCACGCTGCTGGGGCGTCGCCGCAGCTGGATGTTCTTCTCCCAGCTGTTGATTGCCGCCGCGCTGGTCGGCATGGCGTTCTGCGATCCCAAGACCGAGCTGGCTCAGTTGGCGATGTTTGCCCTGCTGGTGGCCTTTGCCTCGGCCACGCAGGATATCGTCATCGATGCCTATCGCATCGAATCCGCCCCCGAGCGGCTGCAGGCGGCGATGGCTGCCTCCTACATGACCGGTTACCGGCTGGCGATGATCATGGCGGGCGCCGGTGCGCTGGCGCTGGCAGCCTGGTTTGGCAGCAATAGTGGCTATGACTATCGTGGCTGGCAGATTACCTATCTGGTGATGGCGGGTCTGATGTCACTCGGGGTCATCACCACGCTGTTTTGCCACGAGCCGGAAATCGATCTGGCCGAGCAGGGCAAACAACAGGCCGAACGCAAGGCGCAGCTCCTGGAAAAAGGGTGGCCTGCGCTGCTGGCGAGTGCGGGGGCCTGGGGCTATGAGGCGGTCTGGTGTCCGTTTGCCGACTTCTTTCGTCGCTATGGCAGCTCGGCGCTGCTGATCCTGGCCCTGATCGCCTGCTATCGGGTTGCCGATGTGGTGATGGGGGTGATGTCCAACAGCTTCTATGTGGATATGCAGTTCAGCAAGACCGAGGTTGCGACTATTACCAAGGTGTTTGGCGTCATCATGACGTTAGTGGGAGCGGCGCTGGGGGGCGTGCTGGTGATGCGCTTCGGCACGCTGCGCATCCTGTTCTTGGGGGCGCTGCTCACCGCCAGCACCAACCTGCTGTTTGCCCTGCTCAATCAGGTTGGTCACAATCTGGAACTGCTGACGCTGATCATTTCCCTCGACAACCTCAGTGCCGGTATCGCGACCGCGGCCTTCGTGACCTATCTCTCCAGCCTGACCAATGTGGCATTTTCGGCCACTCAGTACGCCCTGTTCAGCTCGGTAATGTTGCTGCTACCCAAGTTGCTGGCTGGTTTTTCCGGGCAGGTTGTGGAGCAGATTGGCTACAGTGCCTTCTTTGTCGGAACCAGTTTATTGGGCTTGCCCGTGTTGTTGTTGATTGTGCTTGTCGCCAGAAAAGGGAGTGAGTTGCTCTCAACGGCTGACAAATAGCAAGCGTTTGCGTAGAATCGGGGGTGATTAGATTCACACTTCCGGATAAAGTTCCCGAGAAGTTGTTTCACCCCCAATTTTATTTGATTAGAATCCCTCTCGCTCCTTGTGGGCAGGCTACGGAAAACCTCAACTAACGCACAAGAGACCAATAAAATGGCCAAATTTACCAAGACTCTGATCGCTGCCGGTCTGCTGGCTGCTGCCGCTACCCCGGCCTTCGCTGCTGACTACAGCGGTGATATCCACAAGAATGACTACAAGTGGATGCAGTTCAACGTAATGCACACCATCGACCAGCGCCCTTTCACCACCGGTGAAGAGGACTACAACGATACCTATTTTGAAATGGAATTCGGTGGTCGCTCCGGCCTGTTTGATCTGTACGGCTATGTCGACGTATTCGATATTTTCGACTCCCGCCACAGCAACAAACACCATGGTCAGAACCTGTTCATGAAGTTTGCGCCGCGCATGTCTCTGGATGCTCTGACCGGTAAAGATCTCTCCTTTGGTCCTGTGCAAGAACTCTACATTGCCAACCTGAACAACGTCGGCGACAAGCAGATGGAAAATCAGATTGGTCTGGGCGCCGATGTGATGGTTCCTTGGTTTGGCAAGGTAGGTATGAACCTGTATGCCCGTCATTCCACTGAGAACCAGTTCTTTACTGAAGAAGAAGGCGACTGGAACGGTTATCAGTTCTCCATGAACTGGTTCAAGCCCTTCTACACCTTCGGCAATGGCAGCTTTGTCTCCTACCAAGGCTATCTGGATTATCAGTTCGGTCTGGATACCCATGACCGTGCTGACCGTACCAGCGACAACCTGGCTACTTTCCACGGTATCTACTGGCACTCCGATCGTTATGCCGTTGGTTACGGTCTGAAGTACTTTATGGATGCTTATGGTACCAAAGATGGTTCCACTGCATACGATGGTACTCCTTGGAAGAGCACTGGCTTCAGCCACTACTTCTCTGTTACCTACAAGTTCTAATAAAACTTGGGGTACAAAAAACCGGAGCATCTGCTCCGGTTTTTTTATGGCCGCGATGTAGATAGCGTGGCGCGAGTCATCAAGTGCGCCACGGCTGAGTGGATAAATCAGTCGCGGAAGTTCTGGAACTGCATCGGTTGACCCAGTTCGGCGCCACGGACCAGTGCCATGGTCTCTTGCAGATCGTCACGCTTCTTGCCGGTGACACGTACTTCATCACCCTGGATGGCGACCTGTACCTTGATCTTGGAGTCCTTGATCAGCTTGACCAGCTTCTTGGCGATCTCTTTCTCGATCCCCTGTTTGAACTTGACGGTCAGGTGGAAGCGTTTGCCGGAGTGAACGGAGTCACCTACTTCCATGGAGCTGTTTTCGATGTTGCGCTTGAGCAGGGCACCGCGCAGAATTTCGACCATCTGCTTGAGCTGGAAATCGGCATCGGCTTCCAGTTTTACCTCTTCCTTGTTCAACTCGAAGCTGGCTTCTACCCCACGAAAATCGAAACGGGTGGCCAGTTCACGATTGGCGTTGTCGACTGCGTTCAACACCTCGTTCATTTTGACTTCAGAGACAATATCGAATGACGGCATAGCCGGAGCTCCTCATGTTGCGTTATCGGGGGGCAAATCTACCAGAAAACGGGCAAATTTGCTGATTTTGATGGGGTTGCTCTGCTAGAATCCCCTGCGCACAGGACGGGTGGACCCGTTAGTGTCCACCAGCGACATCTTCACTTATCCCCGGTAACAGGTTGAGAGGATTGCAACCCTTACCCTGACAGAGTCACACCATGCCAAGCGGATTAAAAAATTCCCGACAGCCCGTTATTCCACCCGTTACTCCGAAGTGGTCACTGTTGGGTTGTGGCGCCCTCGGCGGCGTTTTTGCCTCCCTGCTGACCCAGAGTGGTCAATCTACCCGTGTCTTGTTGCGCGAACATCATAAGTCCACGCTCCATCCGGGGATCGATTTCACCTCGCTGGAGGGGCATGTCCAGCTGCTCAATATTGAGCGCGGATTTGTCAGCAAACCCGGCAAGATCCAGCGTCTGCTGGTGATGACCAAGGCCAGTCAGGTGATTGCCGCACTGACACCGCTGGTGGGCAATCTGGATGCCGGCGTGCCGATCGTGCTGTTGCACAACGGGATGGGCATTGCCGAGCAGGTGGTCGAGATGTTCCCGCACAATCCGGTGATTGCCGGTGTCACCAGCCATGGCGCCATGCAGTGCGGCCATTTTGTCTTCCGTCATACTGGCAAGGGTGAAACCTGGCTTGGCCCGATCAACGACGCCGCCAATGCCCACGCCGCGCTCGCGGATGAGCTGGCGCTGGCACTGGGCCAGGCTGGCTGGGATGAGCAGGTATTGGTGCGCCAGTGGCAAAAGCTGGCCATCAACTGTGCTATCAATCCCCTGACGGCCCTCTACAAGCTGAAAAATGGCGAGCTGGCTGGCCCCCGTTTTGCCGATGCCCTGCAGCAGATCTGCGTGGAAGTAGCTGATGTGATGTGTGCCGAAGGGATTGCAACCACGGCAGAGGAGTTGCAACGCCGGGTGATGACAGTGGTGGAACTGACCGCTGACAATTACTCCTCCATGCATCAGGATATGGAGCTGGGACGCGAGACCGAGATTGAGGCCATCACCGGCTTCCTGCTGGCCAAGGCTGCCCGGCATGGCATTGCCGTACCGGTCAATCAGGGTCTCTATCAGGCGATCAAAGAGAAGAGTCAGGCCGTCTGACCTTTTACATGGCAGAGCAAGCAGCAAGGAGGCGAATGTGAGTGTACTGGTGCTGGTGGCCCCCGGGTCGGAAGAGATAGAGACGGTTGCGATTGTCGATACCCTAGTGCGTGCCAGCATCGAGGTGGTGCTGGCCTCTTGTTGTCCAGCCGGATCCCGTCAGGTGAAGGCGTCGCGTGGGGTACAGCTGGTGGCTGATTGTCATATCGACGAGCTGACCCGTCGGGACTTTGAAGCCATCGTGGTGCCCGGCGGTTTGCCCGGCAGCGAAGTGATCCGCGATACCCCGCTGGCCATCGATCTGCTCAAAGAGCAGGCGGCTCTTGGTCGCTGGCGCGCTGCCATCTGCGCCGCCCCTGTGGTGGTGTTGCAACATCATGCTCTGCTGGGTGATGCCATCGTCACCTGTCATCCCGGCTTTCAGTCCCGACTACCGACATCGCAGCTGTCACATGAGCGGGTAGTCAGAGATGAGGCTCATCGCCTGATTACCAGTCAGGGGCCGGGCAGCGCCATCGAGTTTGCGCTTGAACTGGTCCGGATGCTGCGTGGGAATGAGGTGGCGGCCACTGTCGCTGGCCCTATGGTGCTGCCTTGAGCGCACTCTGCTGCAGAATCAAGCTGGTCATGCTTTGAAAAATGGGCCCCGGTCATCTTGATCGGGGCCCGTTTGTTATCTGCTGTTGTCGGTCACGCCATCTTGTCCGGCTCAGTAGTCGTACTGTGAGCACTGTTTTTTGTTGTACTCAGTTTTCCAGCCTGCCAATTCTTGCTCTGTGCCGAGCTTGTCCCCTTTCTTGATGGCCTGTTCCAGTATCTCAATCCGGTCGTACAGCCAGCGGCACTCTGCCGTCGGGTTGTTCTTGCCGATGCCGGTCAACGGCAGCAAACAGAGTCCCAGCCAAAGATATTTCATCCCGAACGCTCCTTGTCATTGTGGTAGTAAAGGTCTCCTTGGAGTCTACTATTTTAGCCGCAACGAGAGAGATAGAGCTGCGGTTATCCTTGGGGTAAGATGATGCCATGTCTGTTTATTTATACAGTGGTATGCGCAAGATCATCCATATCGACATGGACTGTTTTTTTGCCGCGGTGGAGATGCGGGACAATCCCGCGTTGCGGGAGGTGCCGCTCGCCATCGGTGGGGCCTCCGAGCGGCGCGGCGTCATCTCGACCTGCAACTATGTGGCGCGCCGGTTCGGGGTGCGTTCCGCCATGCCAAGCGCGCTGGCGAAAAAACTCTGCCCGCCGCTGGTACTGATCCCGGGGCGAATGGCGGTGTACAAGGATATCTCCCGTCAGCTCAGGGCCATTTTCCTCCGCTATACCGATCAGGTTGAACCGCTGTCACTGGACGAAGCTTACCTCGATGTGACCCACAGTCGTTGCTGTGGCGGCAGCGCCACCCTGATGGCACAAGAGATCCGGCAAGCCATCGTCACCGAACTGGGGTTGACCGCCTCGGCCGGAGTGGCTCCCAACAAGTTTCTCGCCAAGCTCGCCTCGGAGCAGCGCAAGCCTGATGGTCTGTTTGTCATTCGCCCCGACGAAGTGGCCGAATTTGTCTGCCAGTTGCCCCTCGGCAAACTGCCCGGGGTGGGGCGCAAGACTGCCGAGCGGCTGGAGGCTCAGGGGCTCTACACCTGTGAGGATGCGCGGGCCTTGTCGGCACAAGAACTGTGCAGCCGTTTTGGCAAGCTGGGGGAGATGCTGACGACCCGGATCTGGGGGCTGGATGAACAGCCGGTGCAGGCGCACCGGATCCGCAAAACCATTGGGGTGGAGACCACTTTGGCGAGCGATGTTTGTGACGAAGCCGCCTGCCTGACGGTCTTGCAGCAACTGTTGCCGGAGCTTGAGCGGCGATTTCAGCTGGCGTGCCCTGCCGAGCAGGTGATGGGGCAGGGGATTAAACTCAAGTTTGCCGACTTCCACCAGACCACCGTCTATCGCAGTCAGGGTGGCTATCAGCCAGCCTTGTTCGTTCCCCTGCTCAAAGAGGGGTTACAGCGGGCGCAAGGGCGTTCGGTTCGCCTGCTGGGCTTGGTGGTGGGTTTGCCAAAAGAGGGTGAAGTTAATCAACTCTCGCTGGATTTGCTGTGAGAGAGTTAAGTTTTTGTTTATAAAGTCGATAATCTATCCATATCTGTATGACGTAGGAATATTGGCATGAGCGCTCTTTCTGTCCAGGGTCGGATTACCCTGATCGCCGGTTGCTGTCTGTTGGTGACAGCCGCCGCTCTGGTTGCCTCTTCGATTTACAACGCGAACAAGATGCAACAGCAGGTGCGGCAAGCCACCATGCACGAGGCGCAGCAGTCTGCCGAGAACTGGATGAAGGCGATGGGCTCGGAGCAGGCGGCCAAGGTGACCAGCTATCTCGATGAGGCCTATTTCCGCGCCAGTTTGCTGGCGGAGAGCGTGTTGTTCCAGCGCAAGAATGCGGCCGAGAACTTTGTCCATTCGGAGGCGCTGCGCAGCGCCGTCAATCAGCAACTGCACGATGCCGTTGCCTCATCGACCAATCTGCTTGGTGTCTATGCGGTGTTCGAGCCTGACCAGCTGGATGGGGAAGACAGCAACTATCAGGGCTCAACGGCGCTGGGTTCCAACGACAAGGGGCGTTTTTCCAGTTACTGGGCCTACGACAACGGCAAGATAGAGCCGGAAGTGCAGAATGAGGATGTACTGGCCGATGAGAGCCCGACCGAGGCTGGTGGCATCGAAAACGAGTGGTATCGCTGCAGTATTCGCACCCGTGCCCTCTGCCTGCTGGAGCCCTATCTGGACGATGTGGGCGATAAACAGATATTGATGACCTCGGTGACGGTCCCGCTACTGGAGCAGGAGACCTTGCTGGGGATGGTCGGGGTCGATATCTCGCTGGCCACATTGCAGAGTCTGGTCAGTACCATGGACAAGGAGCTCTATGACGGCAAGGGCAGAGTTTTGCTGGTCAGTCACGAGGGGCGCGTGGCGGGAGCCGATGAGTTCGATGTGACCATGGGACGCGGGCTGGATCAGAAGTATCAGGGGCTGGCCAGCGAGCTGAAAGGCTGGCTCAGTCGGGGTCAGGAGCTGACTCGCTGGAGCAGCGATGGCACCCTGTTGCAGACCTTTGTCCCGGTATCCATGCGTGGCACCGACCGTAAATGGGGCATCTACATTGAATTGCCACGGGCCGTAGTGCTGGCCTCGGCCCAGCAACTGCAAGATGAGCTGGCCAGTGAGGCCAATCGCAGCGTGGTCTCGCAGCTGTCGATCGGAGTGCTGATCTCGCTGGTGGCCCTGAGTTTTATCTGGTTGATGGCGCGCCAGATTGTGGCGCCCATCCGCGCCGTGGTTGCCCGCCTCAAGGATATCGCCAGCGGCGAGGGGGATTTGACCCAGCGTATCGAGATCCAGCGGCAAGACGAGATCGGCGAGCTGGCCAAGTGGTTCAACAGCTTCCTCAACAAGTTGCAATCTACCATCAGTCAGGTGATTGATACCGTCTCCGGTACGCGCAACAGTGCCGAGCGAGCCGCGCAAGTGGCCGAGCGCACCAGCAGTGGCATGCAGGCCCAGTATCAGGAGATCGATCTGGTGGCGACGGCATTTGAAGAGCTGAGCGCCACGGCGTTGCAGGTCTCCGGTAATGCCGGCTCGGCGGTCGCGGCTGCCAACACCACTGATGCCGCGGCGCAAGAGGGCAAATATGTCGTTGCCGACACCCAGGAGGCGATGCGCAAGCTGATGACCATCATCAACGATGCCCAGCCGGTGGTGGAGCGACTCTCCGCCAACAGCGACAACATCAACGATATTCTCACCGTGATCCAGGGAATTGCCGAGCAGACCAACTTGCTGGCGCTGAATGCGGCTATTGAAGCGGCGCGTGCCGGTGAGCAGGGCCGTGGCTTTGCCGTGGTGGCCGATGAGGTGCGCAATCTGGCCGGTCGCACCCAGAATGCCATCGTCGAGATCCAGACCCTGATCAGCCAACTGCAATCCGGTACCGGCGCCGTGGTCAAGGCGATCCGAGATGGTCATGGACAGGCTGACGAGACCCTCGCCAAGGTGGATCTCTCGGTGCAGGTGCTGGAGCAGATTATCCAGTCGGTCTCCACCATCCATCAGATGAACGAGCAGATTGCCCGGGCGGCACAGGAGCAGAGCCGGGTGGCGGACGAGATCAACCGTAACGTCAGCAACATTCGCGATGTGAGCCACACCATTCGGGCCGAGGCGGCGACCTCCGCCGAAAATGGTCGCGAGCTCTCTGCGCTGGCGGACAAGCAGCAGCAGCTGGTGGGGCAGTTCAAGGTATAGAAGGGATGAAAAAAGGCGCCATCCAGCTGGAGGCGCCAAACACATTCAGATGACAGACTGGGTCAAACCGGTGAGATTTGAGCCCCTCTTCCCGCAGAGGAAGAAACACAACACCACAATCGCAGTCGAAAGACTCACTAAAAACACATGTAAACCAACACGTAGTAGAAAATGTGAGCCATATGACGACTGATTGCTGGGCGAATTATGTTTATTCACTGGTCGACCCGCAACCGACAAATTATAATGCGCCCCATTAGAAAAACTCATCGTCGGCTGGTGTCATGTCTCGTCGTTTACCCCCGCTCAATGCCCTCAAGGCCTTTGAAGCAGCGGCTCGTCACTTAAGCTTTACCCGCGCAGCAGAAGAGTTGTTTGTGACTCAGGCTGCCATCAGTCACCAGATCAAGGCGCTGGAGGAGTATCTTGGCATCAAGCTGTTCCGCCGCAAAAATCGCTCCTTGTTGCTGACCGAAGAGGGGCAGGGCTATTTCCTGGATATCAAGGACATCTTTGCCTCCATCTCCGAGGCGACCGACAAGCTGCTGGCCCGCAGTGCCAAGGGGGCATTGACTGTCAGTTTGCAGCCGAGTTTCGCCATCCAGTGGCTGGTGCCGCGGTTGGTCAAGTTCAGCGAGCGTCACCCCGATATCGATGTACGGATCAAGGCGGTCGATCTCGATGAAGGGTCGCTCACCGACGATGTGGATGTGGCCATCTACTACGGCCGCGGCAACTGGCCGGGTCTGCGCTCGGACAAGCTGCATACCGAATACCTGATCCCGGTCTGTTCCCCCTTGCTGCTGACCGGGCCCAAACCGCTGCGTACGCCGCAAGATTTGACTCTTCATACCCTGCTGCACGATACCTCCCGCCGCGACTGGAAGGCGTGGTTCCGCCAGCTCGATATCGATGCACCCAACGTCAATCAGGGGCCCATCTTCAGCCACTCCACCATGGTGATCCAGGCGGCGATCCACGGCCAGGGGGTGGCGCTTGGCCACAGTGTGCTGGCACAACCCGAGATTGAGGCCGGCCGCCTTATCTGCCCGTTCGAGCAGGTGCTGGTGAGCAAAAATGCCTTCTATCTGGTGTGCCAGGAGCAACAGTCGGATCAGGGCAAGATCGTTGCCTTCCGCGACTGGATGCTGGAGCTGGTGGAGCAGGAAGAGGCGCGTCGCAGGGCAAGGCTCGCCGATGCCTGATGTGATCCGCGAGGGGGCAATTGATGCCCCCGTTCGCATTTTGCTGGCCCACGGGGCAGGCGCGGAGATGGATCACCCCTTTCTTGCCGAGTTGTCACGCCTGCTGGCTGGCCCCGACATCGAAGTGGTGCGCTTCAACTTTCCCTACATGACAAAGCGTGCACAGGATGGCAAGCGCCGCCCGCCGGACAGAGCACCTGTGCTGCTAGCCCATTGGCGCGACATGATCCGCGAGTTTGCCCATCCACGACTGTTTCTGGCGGGCAAGTCGATGGGCGGGCGGATGGCGGCGGAACTCTATCGTGAAGGCGAGGGTGAGATGAATGCTGCAGGATTGCTCATTCTCGGGTATCCTTTCCACCCTCCGGCCAAGCCCGACAGCTGGCGAGGCGAGGTACTCAAGCATATTGCAGTGCCAACCCTGCTGTTGCAGGGGGAGCGCGACACCTTCGGTAGTCGCGCCGAACTGGCCGATTTCCCCTTCTCACCCGCCGTATCGGTCCATTGGTTGACCGATGGTGATCATGGTTTCAAACCGCGTAAAACCAGTGGCGTGAGTGAGCAGGAGAATATGCAGCATGCAGCGGCGACCATCAGCCATTTTGTGGCCCGGCACGGATAGCACGATAGGGTTGGTTTTATTGCCAGCCGCGATGAGAGAGGGAGAGTGAGGATGCAGATCCATCGACATTGGCTGATACTGGCCGGTCTCTTCGGGTTGACGGCCACCATGCTGGGGGCTTATGGCGCCCATGGATTGGCGGCGACCGGCATTACACCCGAGCGTCTGGCGGCATTCAATACCGCCGTGCAATATCAGTTTTTTCACGCATTGGCCCTGCTGGTTCTGGGCTGGTGTGGTGTGCGCAGCAAGGTGATCCACCTGGCTGGCACCGCTTTTGTGCTGGGGATCATCGGATTTTCCGGCAGTATTTACGCCATGGTGCTGCTTGGCAGCAAGGGGCTGGGGTTGATTACTCCCGCCGGTGGCCTCTGTTTTATGTTGGGATGGGCGGCCCTCTGCTGGGCTGGCTGTCGTCTTGGAGGAAAAAATGAATAATCTGCTGCTTTATTGCCGCCCCGGTTTTGAGAAAGAGGCGGCTGCAGAGATCACCGAGCGTGCCGGTAACATGCAGTGCTACGGTTTCGCCCGGGTCAAGGACGACAGCGGTTATGTGATCTTCGAACTGTATGACGAGGAGCAGGCGGACCTGCTGGCTCGCAAGCTGCCGTTCCGGGAGCTCATCTTCATCCGCCAGATGCTGGTGGTCACCCATGAGCTGAAGGATCTGGATGTCGCGGACAGGATCTCCCCGATCCTTGAGGCGGTGAGTGACTACACCATTTGCGGCGATCTGCGGGTCGAAACCGCGGATACCAACGAAGCGAAAGAGCTGTCGGCCTTCTGCCGCAAGTTCACCGTGCCGCTTCGTCAGGCGCTGCGCAGCAACGAGATCCTGACCAAGAAGGAGACGCCAAACCGTCCGGTGTTCCACGCCTTCTTCATGGCCAATGATCACGTGTTGCTGGGTTACTCCTACTCGTTCAACAACTCCGGATTCCACATGGGGATCCCGCGCCTGCGCTTCCCGGCCGATGCACCGAGCCGCTCCAGCCTCAAGCTGGAGGAGGCGTTTTACGTGTTCGTGCCGCGGGAAGAGTGGGATGTGCGTCTCTGTTCAGGCATGAAGGCGGTGGATCTGGGCGCCTGCCCGGGTGGCTGGACCTATCAGTTGGTGCGCCGTGGCATGATGGTGACGGCGGTCGACAACGGCATGATGGCCCAATCCCTGATGGATACCGGTCAGGTCAAGCATATCCGGGATGACGGTTTCGTCTGGCGTCCGAGCAAGAAGAACACCTACTGGCTGGTGTGCGACATGGTCGATAAACCGGCGCGGGTCGTTCACATGATTGCGGACTGGTTCCGTGAGGGTGACTGCCAGGAGGCGATGTTCAACCTCAAGCTGCCGATGAAGAAGCGTTATGCCGAGTCGGTGCACAATATCGAGGTGCTGCGCGAGATGCTCAAGGAGATCGACAACGCGTTCGTGATCCAGGCCAAGCAGCTCTATCACGATCGAGAAGAGATCACCGTGCATGTTTACAACAAGTACTGGGTCTCCAAACTCGAGCCCAAGGCGTGATGTAGCAGTTCTGCCCGTACGATAAATACCAAGGCCGACAGGGAAACCTGTCGGCCTTTTGCTATTCGGCTGCCGGAAAATATCAGAAACGGTAATCGAGGCGCAGGGAGGATTCGTCGTCGGTCACCTTGATCTCTATCTGCAGCGGGATGGTTTTGTCGACCGGATTGAATTGCATCTTTATCCCGTCTCCTCTCAGCCTGAGGGCGGTGTTCATTCCGCCAGCCTTGAACTTGACCTTGGGTCTGAAGCGTTCAACCGATAGACTGACGCTTTTTTCCGGGGTCAGATTAAGCTGCGGGTAGGAGGTGATCTTTTGATTACCAAAGTTGTCGGTGGAGACTTCAATACCAAACGACAGGGGTTTGGGTGCCTTGAGCAGGTCGTTGGTATTCAGGCTCGAGCGCCATACCTCGGTGGCAGTCCGTTTTTCCTGCTGTGGCAGTTTGGCTGTTTGGGTCTGTTGATCCTGCTCGAAAGCACTGGCAGTACCACAAACCAGCATCAGACCCGAAACCAGATAGCACCCGTATCCCTTCATGAAAAACACTCCCTGTTCTTCTTCTCTATTGAACATAGTTGCTGTTCGGGGAGTGGCAAAGGATTCGGAAATATAAAAAAGGGAGCCGAAACTCCCTTTTAAAATCAATGAATTAACTCACAGGCGATCTATGATGGCCTGAGTGAATTCGCTGGTGGAAGCCGTGCCACCCAGATCGCGGGTGACCCGATCACCGGATTCGATGGTGGCTCGTACCGCCTCGCGGATCCGCTCTGCCTTATCCTGCATGCCGAGGTACTCCAGCATCTGAATGGAGGCAAGGATCACCGAGGTCGGGTTGGCAATGTTCTTGCCAGCTATGTCAGGCGCAGAGCCGTGGACCGCTTCGAAGATGGCCGCGCCATCGCCGATGTTGGCGCCGGGCGCCATGCCAAGGCCGCCGACCAGACCGGCGCAGAGATCCGAGAGAATGTCGCCGAACAGGTTGGTGGTGACCATGACATCGAAACGCTCCGGGTACATCACCAGGTTCATGCAGGCGGCATCGACGATCATCTCTTCGCTCTGGATATCCGGGTAGTTGCTGGCTATTTCACGGGCTACTTCGAGGAACAGGCCGGAGGTCGACTTGAGGATGTTCGCCTTGTGGATGATGGTGACCTTCTTGCGCCCTTCCTGACGAGCCAGCTCGAAGGCAAACTTGACGATGCGCTCGGCCCCTTCGCGGGTGATGATGCTCATCGCCTCGGCACTCTTGTTGTCATCGCTGCGCTTCTGACCTGCACCCGAGTACATCCCTTCGGTGTTTTCACGCACCGTGATGATGTCGATGTTGTCGTAACGGCTTCTGGTGCCCTTGAAGGAGATGACCGGGCGCACATTGGCGTAGAGGTTGAACTTCTTGCGCAGGGAGACGTTGATGGAGGTAAAACCGCCGCCGACCGGCGTGGTCAATGGCCCTTTCAGGCTCACCTTGTTCTTCTCAATCAGATCCAGGGTAGCCTGGGGCAACAGCTCGCCATGCTTCTCGAGGGCAACCAGACCCGCATCAGCGTATTCGTACTCAAAGTCACAGCCCGCATGGGTCAGGATCTGGATGGCTGATTCTATGATGCTGGGGCCGATGCCGTCGCCGGGGATCACGGTAATTTTTCTTTTGGACATGAGAGGGTTCCACTTCCAGGGTATAGGGGAGGATGGGGCTGCTTTATAGCATTTACTCAGCAAACCAACCACATTCCTTTACATTCTACTCACTTTTATCAACAGCGAGGGTGAGTCTCGTCATGGTTCACGCCCTTGCCTGCATTTTTGTTCGGCACTTTAGTCTGGCTGGGGCGGGTAGCGGATGTCCCGCAGGTTGAATCCCAGCGGAATATCCCGCTGCAAGTGCACCAGCCGCTGGGCCAGCAGGGCCTCATCCTGATGTTGGCGCAGTTTGATCAGGGGCTTGGCGGCATCCTCTTGCTGGCAGGCTTCGAGCATGGCTGCCAGATTGCCATATTGCTGCAACAGCTGGGTGGCGGTCTTGGGGCCGATCCCCGGAACCCCCTTGATATTGGAACCGCTGATACCGGTCAGGGCCCAGAAGTCGACCAGCTGAGCAGGGGCTACCCCATATTGCTGCTGGACGAAGGCGGCATCCAGCCAGCGTTTGTTGAAGTAGTCGCGCACCCGGATCTGCGGGCAGATCAGTTGGCAAAAGCCCTTGTCGGTGGAGATGATGGTCGCCTGATGGCCGTGGCTGGCGATGCCGCTGGCGAGGGTGGCGATAAGGTCATCCGCTTCATCTGTCTCGGAGAGCAGGGCATCGACACCGCACTCCCAGAAGGCATCCTGCAGGGTCGCCAGCCCTTCACGCAGTTCGGGGGGCATGGGAGCTCGCCCCTCCTTGTAGGCCGGATAGACCTCTTTGCGCCAGCTATGCACCTCGCCATCAAACACGGCAATGACATGGGTCGGCTCGCTATTGGCCAGCAGCTTGCGGCAGGTATTGATAAGGTTGGCGCGGGTTGCAACCAGCGCCTGGGCAGGGGTCAGTGCCTGCTGGGCCTGTACCGCGTGCAGACGGCGAATGAGGTTGAGGGCATCGATGATGAGCAGGTGTGGCCGGATAGTTGACATGGGGCACTCTTGGCGGTCGGGACGCCCCATTGTAACAAACCGCTCGCCTTATGGGGGATTGATGGCAGTCGGGAAGGCATAGCGCCAATAAAGAGGGGCGCCGATGCGCCCCTCTGTCGATGATGTATCTGTACCCTAGCGGACGATTTCGTAGCAGGGCACATACTGGCTGCCCGGCAGCTTCATCCGCTGCTGCTTGACGAAGCTCTCCAGCAGCTTGTCCATCAGGTGCATCAGCTCCTTGTCGCCGTGCAACTTGAAGGGGCCCTTCTTCTCGATGGCGCGAATGCCCCCTTCCTTGACGTTGCCGGCGACGATGCCGGAGAAGGCACGACGCAGGTTGGCGGCCAGCAACTGGGGCGGCTGGTTGCGGTGCAGATCCAGACTGGCCATGCTGGCGTGATCCGGCTCGAAGGGGAGCTGGAACTCCGGTTCAATCTTGAGGGACCAGTTGAAGGAGTAGGCATCACCGACCGATTTGCGGTATTCGCGGATTTTTGGCATCGCCTCTTTCATCACCCGGGCCACTTCCGGCGCATCGCCGACAATGATCCGGTAGAGCTTGGTCGCAGGTTCACCGAGGGTCGCCTTGATGAAGTCGTCGATGGCTCGGAAGTAGTCGGCACTCTCTTTCGGGCCGGTCAGGATGATGGGCATCGGCTGCCGCTCGTTGGCCGGATGCATCATGATGCCGAGCAGATAGAGCAGCTCTTCGGCGGTGCCGACCCCGCCCGGGAAGATGATGATGCCGTGGCCGAGGCGTACGAAGGCTTCCAGCCGTTTCTCGATATCCGGCAGGATCACCAGCTCGTTGACGATGGGGTTGGGTGGTTCGGCCGCGATAATGGAGGGTTCGGTGAGGCCGATGTAGCGCCCGTTGCGCACCCGCTGTTTGGCATGGCCGACGGCGGCCCCCTTCATCGGGCCCTCCATGGCGCCAGGGCCACAGCCGGTACAGATGTTCAGCTCACGCAAGCCCAGCTCGCTGCCCACGGCGCGGGTGTACTGGTATTCGATCTCGTTGATGGAGTGGCCACCCCAGCAGACGATCAGGTTGGGATCGGCGCCGGGCAGGATCACCTTGGCGTTGCGCAGAATGGCGAACACCACGTTGGAGATGTGAGTGGAGTTGGTCAGATTGACCTGGCGGTTGGACTCGAGCTGATTGGAGACATAGAGAATGTCGCGCAGCACCGAGAAGAGGTGCTCCTGAATGCCGCGAATGATCTCGCCATCGACAAAGGCGTGCTCGGGGGCATTGAACAGTTCCAGCTTGACCCCGCGCTCGCGCCGGATCACATGAATATCGAACGATTTGAAGCGCTCCAGTATCTCCTTGGAGCTGTCGGTATGGCTACCGGAATTGAGCACTGCCAGCGAGCAGTTGCGAAACAGTTGATAGATATCGCTGGAGGCAGTCTGCTTGAGGCGATCCACCTCAAGCTGTGACAGCAAATCCATGCTGCCGACGGGATTGATGTGCGTAATCATAGGTTCCCCTTTACTCACTTGTTATCGTTGTGTTTTTCCCTGGGGAGAAAAGGGGACGCTATGTTGCATCCCCTGAGATCGATAGTAGTGGTAACAGAGGGTGGAGGGAAATAGGGCGACGACTGTTCGCTGTTTTTTTAGCCGCTTGTCAGGCCAGTGTCACTTGATCCCGACCGGTGTGCTTGGAGTGGTAGAGCGCCTTGTCCGCCCGTTCAAACACATCTGACGGGTTGTCCCCATCCTTGAACAGGGTTGCGCCGATGGAGATGGTGATCTCCACCTTGGCATCGCGAAAACGGAACGGGATGCTCTTGATGGTCTGGCGCAGGGTCTCCAGCGGCTTCTGGAACTTGTCCGGGTTGATGTTGGGCAGCAACACCACGAACTCTTCCCCACCAAAACGGGCGATGAAATCTGTGTCACGCAGCGCGCTCTGCAGCGCTTTGGCGACCACTTTCAGCGCCTTGTCACCCGCCATATGGCCGTAGTTGTCATTGATGTTCTTGAAGTGATCGATGTCGATGATCGCCATGCAGAGCGGAGTGCGGTAACGAAGCCAACGTTTGTATTCCTGCTCCAACCGTTCATCGAGGGCGGCCCGGTTGTGTACCTGGGTCAGGCTGTCGAGGAACAGCTTGTGTTTTTGAATGGTCAGCCGCTTCTTGTACTCGGCGGTCTCCTCCTTCATCAAGCGCAGCTTGGATTCCATGGTGGAGAGGCGGGTGAGCAGGTGACGCTCTCGCGCCGCCGTACTGTCACGCTCTTGCAGCAGCAGGTTGATGGCGCCCATATGGCCGGAGATGGCGCGCTTGAGCGCATCGATGGAGTTATGGCTGGCCAGGGAGTGATCGATCGCCTGCAACTCGTTGACCAGCGCCTCACGGGTCTCTCGGGTTTCGTTTTGCAGCGCACGCCCCTCATCGAGGGATTCGGTAAACCCGACATGTACCGCGGAGAGGCTCTCGTTGAGGGAGCTGAGGAAGGCGCGGGAGGCTTTGCGCTCCTCACGGGTGCCTTCGATGATGAGCTCGATCACCTGCAGGCAGGTTTCCGCCAGCAGGGCAGGGTTGATCCCGATCAGCAGTTGGCGGCGAATGTCGCTCAGGCTCTCGCCGATGGCGCCGGCAAAGTCGAGTTCGGTGATAAGCCGCTGCAGCTCATCGGCGATGCGGGCGTGATCCTTGAGATCAAACGGGTCGACATCGGGCTGGCCATCGTTGCTGGCAGTATCGCTTTCTTGTTGAGTTGCACCTGAAGGTGCCAACAGGGGCTGACTTGGCAGCAGCTGGATCTTGATCGCCTGCTGGTAGAACTCCAGCAGCTTGATCACCTTCTTCTGGTGATCGGCAATGCCGTAACCGGCGGGATTTGCCAGAAATTCCTTGAGGGACTTGCGGGTCTCTTCCGGGAAGCCCTTGATGTTTTTCAGCTGTTTGGAACCAAGCTCGATGGCGGTCTGGGTCAGGGTGATCGACTCTTCCAGCGCATTGCTGTGCTGCTGCAGCAGTTTTTCAATGGCCAGCAGATCCTCGTCTAGCGCGGTAAATGCGGGATTGTTATCCAGTTTCTGCTTGAGCTTGGCGAAGCGATTGTCCAGCTCGCGGTCGAAGCCACGGCAGGAGAGCATCAACTTGTTGATAAACTGGATACCACGGGCACGCTCTGCATCGGAAAACGACAGCACGCCATCGAGTTCCAGCTGTTTCTGCTGAAGGGATTCCCTGAGTCTTGCCAATTGTCCTGCTACGGCAGCGATGTCATTCATTATCAGGTCGCCCTGTTGTCATTATTGTTTTTGGTGTTGGATAGCAACAGTGGTCGAACTTGGTTTCGATCCTCGCCTGTTATCTACATTATTTCCTGGTGGTTATCGGCTGCCGGCTTCCTTGCAAGGCTGGGCCAATTAACCCATTGCTTTTCATGAGAAGAATTGACTTTTACCAGTCCCTTGTCAATTGCCATCAGGCCGCATTGCCACACATCTCCATTAAAAAATGCCGCTTGTTGGCAATCGATCGCAGCCAGCTCCAACCAGGCGTTTTGCTGGCATTTTTCACTGAGCTGAATGGCTCCCGACAAGGCGAGATAGCAGAGGTCAAACAGGCCATTGTGATCGAGCGCGGTCGCCGCTTTCGGCAGGAAGGGGTGACTGACAATCCCGAGGCTGATCTGGCGATCCAGCGGATAGTTGCAAGGGAAGGCGGCGATGGCGGTCAGCAGGTCTCCCGCCAGTTGATGCAGGTTGGTGACGTGGCGCTGTGGCACTACATAGAGCATGTGTCCTTCACGCAAGTCATAGATACGGCCATCTTGCGGGGTCAGGGTGTCCATATAGGCACCGAAGGCCTGCTCGATTTCTCTGCTGGCCTGATAGCCGTGGCGCTCCAGCGTATTGACCAGGAAAGGCACCCGGAACAGCAGATAGTGCAGCTTGTCATCGAACTCGCTGGAGGGCTGTTCGCTGAGGTACCAGCGATCCGATTTCAGCTGGCGCTTTGCCATCTCCCTCGGCCAGCGGTTCATTAGCCGCTGCCAGTTGGCCAGCCCCGAGCGTGGCTCGATCAGCAGGGCCTCATTGGTCCGTTTCAGTTGTAGGCGGGCAGTACGCAGCTTGAGCCAGAGGGTGAAGAAGAGGTAGATAAAGAGCGCCAGCAGCAGGCTGGTGGTGATGCTCGACCAGAGATAGCGCTCCTGCTGATGCTGGCTGTTGTTAAGCCGCTGCTCCAGCTCCTTGATATGTTGCACCCGCTCGACCTGGACATAGTTGTCACGGATCGCCGCCTGCTCCATTGCCTGCTCCTGCTGGCGCACCTCCTCGCCAAGACGGTGGAAGCGCTTGTAGCTGTCGAGAGCCTGACGCAGATACCCCTTCTGCTCATAGGCCAGCGACAACAGGCGGAATACCTCGTACTGACGGCGGGTATCGCCGAGCTGATTGGCCAGCGCGCGGGCGTTCTCCAACTGCAGGATGGCGATGGCGGCCTCCTGTTTCTTCAGATAGAGCTCGCCGAGCAGCAGCAGGGTATCGATCAGCGGCTCTTTGGCATCGCTCAGCTCGTGGGACTGGCGGGCCGCATTGAGGTAGTTGCTGGCCAGCGAGAGGTTGCCGCTTTGCAGGTAGGTCTTGCCGATTTCGTATTTGAGCAGGGAGGCTTGCGGTCGGTTGCTCCCCTCATCGAGCAGATCCAGCGCATTGAAGAAGTAGACCAGCGCCATATTGAGGTCGCCCTGCTCGCGGTTGAGTCGCGCCAGCACCATCAGGGAGTCACACAGCAGGGAGGGGTTGCCGATGGAGTGGAAGTAGTTGGCCGCCTCATTGGCATACTGCAGCGCTTTCTGGGGCTCTTGTTCCTGCTGGTAGAGTTTGACTATCTGGTTCGACAGCAGGCCGAGAAAGAGCGGGTCATTGAGGCTTTTGGCCTGTTGCTGGGCATCGATATATTCCCCCAGCGCCAGCTGTGGCTGCTGCAGCGCGCGATAGAGGTCGCCGCTGATGGCGCTGACCCAGGCACTGGCGAGAGGATTGGGGGTCTTGGCGGCCCAGATCCGCGCATCTGCCAAGTGGGCCTTGGCATCATCGAAGTGCTGGTTCTCGATGTCGTAGCTGGTGCGTTGCAGGCGGCCATAAATCTGGAGCTGGCTCTGCTTGAGCGTGGGGACGGCCAGCTGTTCGTCCAGTTGATCCATCAGGGCGCGGCTGGTGCTCTGGTTATCCGGTTTGAGGGCCTGACTGCGGATCTTGAGATAGAGACCGTGGGCCTTGAGTTCCGGTTGCCGCTCTTTGTCTGCCAGCGCCATCGCCTTGTCGAGCGCTTGCTGGGTGGCCTGATATTGGCCCAGTTGCAGCAGACACTCCCCTTTGAGCAAGTGGGCGCCTATGGTCTGGGCCGCCGTGCTGTAGCTCAGGATAGGTTCGCGATAACCGAACTCCTGGCGATTGCTGATGATTTGCTGGGGATTATTGGCTGCGCGCGTCAGGAAGGCGGTGGTGATCTGGACGCATCTGGCAGGATCGGTCAGTACCATCGATTGCGCTTGTTGCAGATCGATTGAGAGTTGCTCCTTGTCCAGATCCAGATTTGGAGCTGACAGGGAGGACATCATCATGGCCAGAAAAAACAGTTGATTCATTGGATTAAGGACGGCGCAGAGGTGTTGGCATGTTATCCAAGCCCCCCCCTGCGAGTCCAGCGTTTACTGTGGTTTGCTGGTGGCCGGCAAGTGGGTTTCGTCTGGATTTTATTATCCAGCCCCCTTATCCCTGCTGCGTAAAGCATCGATTGAAACCTTTTTGCCAGTCATGGAGAGCAGTGTACCTGCCCTCTCTGTCGAAGCTCGACTTTATTGGCGGATTAGACGCAGATTGTCGGGCACGGTTTCGAAATCGGAGCGGAACGGGTTGATGTCGAGGCCGCCGCGACGGGTATAGCGGGCATAGACGGTCAACTGCTCAGGCTGGCAATAGTGCTTGAGGTCGATAAAGATCCGCTCGATGCACTGCTCGTGGAACTCGTTGTGCTGGCGGAACGAGATGAGATAGCGCAGCAGCTTCTCCCGATCGAGTTTCGGCCCCTTGTAGCGGATCACTACAGAGCCCCAGTCCGGTTGGCTGGTCACCAGACAGTTGGATTTGAGCAGGTGGCTGTGCAGGGTCTCTTCTACCAGCTCGCTACCGGCTGCCCCTTGTAACAGGGACGCATCAAACTCGTAATTGTCTACCTCGATATCCTGCTCATCGATGCACTCGCCAGGCATCAGGGCAATCTGGTGCGGCGCCTTGTCGAGGGGGAACAGGGTCACCTTGACAGTCTCGCCCGCACAGGCACTCAGATCCTTGGTCAGCATGGCGGCGACTGCCTCTATAGAGTCACAACGGGTCTGGTTGAAGGAGTTGAGGTAGAGCTTGAAGGATTTGGATTCGATCAGGTTCGCACTGGTGGCCGGAATGGCCACTTCACCCACCGCCACCATCGGCTTGCCCTTGGCATTGAGCCAGGAGAGTTCATAGAGGGTCCAGACATCGCAACCGCTAAAGGGCAGGTCATCGCCCAGCTGGAGATCATCCCGGTTCAGGCTACGTGGAACCGGCTGCAGCAGGGAGGGTGTGTACTGGCTGATGTAATCGGATTGCTGGCCCAGGCTCAGGCCGGTCAGGGCGCTGGCCCCGGCGTATCTATCTTGTTTGCTCACAGGGTTGCTCACGTAATGTGCTCATGATGAGTGGAATGAAACGGGCCATTGCAGGGCCGGATGGTTGCAGCCGCTTGGCTTGGGCGTCGGCCTCTCTGTATCCCGGGTTCTGTTTCCCGGGTCACTAGGTCGGCTGGCAACCTTGTCTGTTACCGGGTTTGGTGGTGCAATAGCGGACTTTGCCAGCAATTGTGGGGATTTTCGATGTCGGATCAAGTTTTGTCTGCCCTGGAGCACTTTTTTGCCCGCTGGCAACGGGACGGCGAGGCCAGACGAGGCCTGTCCTTGTGCGAGTGGGAGTCGGACTGGCGTTCCCCCTGCCAGCTTGGTGAGCCCGCCGATGGTCGGGTGGCCTGGCGCCCTCACCAGCGCCCCGAACCCGCCGATTTTACAGCCATGGCCGATGCCCTCGAGCTGACAATTCATCCCAGCGCCATTGCCCTGTTCGGGCACTGGTTCAGCCGACCCATCCCCTGCCTTTTCAAGGGGCTGCGCCTTGAACTGATCCTGCCATGGAACGACGCGGATCTCGACCTGCTCAAGGAGAACCTCATCGGCCATCTGCTGATGCTGCGCAAGTTAAAACGAACCCTCTCCATCTTTATTGCCACCACCCGCAACGAGATGACGCTCATCTCGCTGGATAACGAGAGTGGTCAGGTGTGGCTGGAGTGGCTCGATTCAGGCCGCCGGCTGCCGCTGGCCCCCTCTCTTCCGGCGTTTCTGGAGCGGCTGGAGACCTTGCCGCAATAGCGCCTGTTCGCGCCAATGTCGCTTGGCGGAACAGATCTCGAAACGAAATGCCGAAACGAATATCGAAACAAAAAGAGCCTTGCCACGCGGCAAGGCTCTTTTTTATGGCTATGTCCCAATTACGTGTTGCATGGGGCGCCCCATCGCCTCATGCAAACATGCTTTGATATTTACGCCTTTTCCGTAA
>NZ_QAJD01000179.1:36945-37062 GCF_003061465.1 Aeromonas sp. HMWF017 | reverse complement strand
ATCAATATCTGAAAAGAAGAAGTGGCTGGTGACCTCAGTCGCACTGACACTATTTTCGTTACCGAGTGTAAATGCCTGGGCGGCATTGACATCGACAACCTGTTTGGCACAACCACA
>NZ_QAJD01000179.1:35331-36935 GCF_003061465.1 Aeromonas sp. HMWF017 | reverse complement strand
GCCGCACCTGCGGCGCTGCGTTCAGCCATCAGATATTTGAACACCACCAGCAGGTTCAAATCGAGTTCACTCAGTGCTCGCATACAACCTCTTGCGACATGATTGCTCCGGGCGACCCATTCGCCATGCAGTCAGTGGCACGGTAAATGACCACTCCCGCCCCATTCAACAACAGATACGACCTCTCCGATAGTGAAAGCGTCACACCTCTCTTGGCAGAATAAACGATATGGGTAATCACTTCCGCTGATCCGTCAGCTATTCTGACCAACAAGATTGTTCATAGAAAGAGCCCCCGGCAACGGATCTGACGACTCGCTGACGTGCAGGTAGCCTGATGAGCGACAGAAACACCGTTATCAATCGGCAATAGAACGGATAAAAATTCCATGAGGTGCTATTGCGCCCCATGGAATATGACTGACTGGATGTTTATTCCTTTTTCAGAGTAAATATGACCCCATCCAACTCGGGAAATCCGATAACTAATGTGTTTTTATTATTTACATCATTAAACTCGGCAATATATGCGGTAGCCGTGTCTTTTACCCGAGCCAAACCCGCCGTATTTTTATAGTCACTCTGGCTCCAGTTGGCATCATTATATTCAACAAATTTGCATTTTCCGAATCCGGTAAAAGTAAGCTTGTTCAATGCGTGATTACTCTCTTCCTTTCCCTCACCAAATAATGTGCAACCTGCTGACGGCAGTTCCATAACGACGCTCAACTTGCCATCGTTATTAGTCAACTCGGTATTGCCTAACATATCGGTTGACAAGCCATTTCCAGTCGACCATGTCTCTGGCTTAATATCCGTTGTGTTCACTTTTGTAATACCAACCTGGCCATTCCAATTGTGATATGCCATGGTTCCGGTACTCGACAGATCAAATGCAGAATATCTTACCCGCTCACCCTCTGCCTTGATGACGGGCATAGTTTTGATCATGACCTGATTGGGGATACTGCTTTGCCTCTGGTAATTCGATGGCACGAGCAGCGATCCTGAATCATCCCGCGTCAAAACAGCACTGTCTGCCACTTTATTTCTGCTAATGCGCGTCAACGTCAGGGTAGATGGCTCTGTGCTATCGGACTGCATTCCGGCCTGACCAAGCCACCAGGTAGCCACGGCGCCATCATCGACCCAGATATCCCAACGCAGCTGCGCATCACGTTGTGGGTAAACGATTGCCAAGCCGGCGAAATTAACCAATGTCTGGTGCGGATCATCGCGTGTAAGTAGCGTCGTTTGGTAAATCCCTGGCTGCGGTAGCACAATGCCTGCTTTCAGTGTTGTTGCAACATGGGGAACTGGAGCAACGCTGGTCTCTGTGGTTGATTTGTTATCATCTGAGCCACCACAACCAGACAGGGTGGCCATGCAAGCCCCCAACAATACCCATTTATGACTATCCATCATCAGAAAATTTCTCGCTATTATTTTTTGGAACAATAAACTCTGGCTTCTCGAGGGGTATAAACCCCGTAGGTAATCCCGCTGGCCAATGAATTAAGCCAGGATTGTTCTGTCTCGATCCTGACAACATTTTCGGCACCGTGACAAATAGCCGCAGCGTCTATAGGCTCGTTCAGGCCAAT